>NZ_DJDN01000033.1:106897-129967 GCF_002431095.1 Pantoea sp. UBA5923
CTTCTCGGCGTCGCCTGACTCCAGCAGCTGCGGCTCTTTGCGGTTCAGGGCGTCCAGCTGATCGCTCAGACGTTTAATCTCGGCTTTTTCTTGCTCTTTCATGGCGAAAACTCGTTGTGGAAAACAGGCAAAGGATACACGAAAAGCGGCGCAGATTCGCGCGCGTCGATGGAGCGGGGCGCCTGAATCTCAGGCGCCGGGACGTTTGAACGCCTGTTTCAGGCTGATGCGCGAGATAAGTTCAGTCAGAGAGAGCACCATGGTCGAGCGCACCATCTGCAGATAGCGCTGCTGCTGCATGGCGCGCAGCTCGGCGTCGTCGGGATGAAAGTCCGGTTTCGGCGGCCACGCCGCCACACAGTGCAGCTCGCCGAACGGGCCGAGTATCTCATCGTCGGTAAAGCGATAGTCGCCCTGATCGTGATTCAGCTCTTCGCGCAGCGCCAGCAGCAGCTCGCAATCTTCATACTCATGGCGGTTGATAACGCCCAGACCGTAGATAAGCTTGAGGCGCACCGGCAGCTCGCCGAGCGGGCCATCGCCCAGCAGCAGCGGCTCAACCGCATATTTCACCGCGTAGTCGTCCTTGCGAAACACCTGCAGCACCAGCAGATTAACTGCTTCGGCCAACAGTTCGACGGCAGCGATCAGGAAGCTTCTCACCGAACGTCCGGCGTTCAGGCGCTCAAGCACCCGGTTTTCAAAAGCTTGCTTCTCTTCCATTGTCGCCTGCAGAATTCTGATACCCTCAACGGGCGCAGCGTCGCTGCGCCCGTACCGCTTGTGCGTGACCAACACGCGACTGTTATGCCATCGCGTTGTACGCGCTGACCGCCGCCGCCACCACGTCGCTGTCGGCGTCCAGACCGGATACCTGCGCCAGCGTCGCCTGCGGGCCTTTCTCGTTAATCAGCGCCTCCAGCTCCTGAGCCTGGGGATCCTGCGCGCTGCGGTAGTGCATTGCGGCGGCGATGCCCTGCACTAGATGCGCGTTCGGCAGCTGATACTCCAGCGTGCCCAGCGTAGGTTTAATCAGACGATCGCCCGCGCTCAGCTTACGCAGCGGCTGACGGCCTACACGCTCTACGTCGTCCTTCAGGTAAGGATTTTCGAAGCGCCCCAGGATTTTCTCGATATAGGCGGCGTGCTTGTCGGCGTCGAATCCATAGCGCTTGATCAATACTGCGCCGCTCTCTTCCATCGCGCCTTTGACTACCGCGCGGATTTTCTCATCCAGGATAGCGTCGCGAATAGTCTGATGACCGGCGAGCTGGCCAAGATAGGCGGTGATCGCGTGGCCGGTGTTCAGGGTAAAGAGTTTGCGCTCGACGAAAGCCATCAGGTTATCGGTAAGCTCCATACCTGCGATAGTGGGCAGCTCGCCTTTGAACTGGGTTTTATCAACAATCCACTCGCTGAAGGTTTCAACAGTTACTTCCAGCGGATCGTTGCTGCCCGCTTCGGACGGCGGCACGATACGGTCTACGGCGGAGTCAACGAAGCCGACATGCTGTTCAACCCAGGCGTGGTGCTGCTCCGGCAACGCTTTCAGCACATGCTGTTTTAGCTGGCTGGTGCCGCGCACCATGTTTTCACAGGCGATAATATTGAGCGGTCGATCGTTGCCTGCTTCCTGACGTTTCGCCAGGCCTTTTGCCACGCTGCCCGCGATGCGCTCAAGGATTTGCGGGCCGACTGCGGTAGTGACCAGATCAACGTCCGCCACCAGCGCAATAATATCATCGCTGGTGCTGTTAACGGCGCTGACGCCCTTCACGATTTCCACTTTTGCCTGCTCGCCAACCACATGTACTGGATATTCATGACGCGCGTTCAGTGCATCCAGCACCACCTGGTTGACATCGGCAAACACCAGCTCAATGCCTGCATCCGCCAGCAGTTTGCCGATGAAACCACGACCGATATTACCTGCTCCAAAATGTAACGCTTTCATAATATTGACCCATATCAAATGACGATGGGGCGGGCATGTCCGCCCCGGAAATCGGGACGGGCATACCCGCCCCAGGGAAAATCACGCAGGACGTTTAGGCGGTCGCCGGGCTGCCCGACAGCAGATCCAGCACTTCCTGTACGCTGTTGGTGTGCGCCAGCTTCTCGATGACGCTTTCGTCGTCCAGCGCATTCGTCAGGCTGGTGATGACCTGGATGTGCTCATTGTTACGCGCCGCGATGCCAATGACCAGACGCGCCACGTCATCCGCATCCTCGCCGAACAGCACGCCCTGCGGATACTGACAGAACACTACGCCCGTTTTCAATACGCGATCTTTCGCTTCCACTGTGCCATGCGGCACCGCAATTGACTCGCCCAGATAGGTTGGGGTGAGCTGTTCACGCGCCAGCATCGCTTCCACATATTCCGGCTGAACGTAGCCGCCTTTCACCAGCTGCTCGCCGGCGAAGCGGATCGCCTGCTCTTTATTGCTGGCGCTCAGGCCGAGGAAGACGTTGTCCGCGCCCAGTTTAAACAGATGGGCGTTGCTGGAGTCGTAGCTGTCCGCCAGCGCGGTCTGTACGGTTTCGCGATGTGTTTCGCTACGGTTCGCCGCAATCAGGCGATCGGTCAGGTTGGTGTAGAGCGCACTGTCGAGGAAGTTATTCAACGAAATATGCTGCGCCTGCGGTGCCTGACGCATCGCGCGTTCGGTGAGGTCGCGGTGGGTAATCACCAGATCGACGTCGCCCGGCAGCGAGTTAATCGCGCTGTTGGTAACAGAGACATTCGTCAGTCCCGCATCCTGCACTTTCTTACGCAGCACGCCGGCGCCCATCGCGCTGGAACCCATGCCGGCGTCGCAGGCGACGATGATTTTACGCACATGGCGAACATCAACGCTGTTGGCGTCAGCTACCACCGGCGCGCCCGCAACAGCCTGACCTTTAGACTGCGCTTTCATCTCATGCATGCGTTTAGTCGCCGCTTCGATATCGTCTTCTTCTTTAACTTTGCTGGTTTTCAGCAGAATAGAGGAGACGACGAAGGAGACGGCAAAGGCCGCGATAATCGCCGCGATGTTGGCGAAGTAGGCACCTTTCGGCGTCATCGCCAGCACTGCCAGGATTGAGCCTGGAGAAGCCGGAGAGACCAGACCGCCATTAAGCAGCGTCAGGGTGAAGACGCCGGTCATGCCGCCCAGGATTACCGCCAGCAGCAGACGTGGTGCCATCAGCACGTACGGGAAGTAGATTTCGTGAATACCGCCGAGGAAGTGGATGATCGCCGCGCCGCCCGCAGACTGTTTAGCGCTGCCGCGGCCAAAGAGCATATAAGCGACCAGCACGCCCATACCCGGGCCTGGGTTTGCTTCAATCAGGAAGAAGATTGATTTGCCCGCTTCACTTGCCTGCTGGATGCCCAGCGGCGAGAAGATGCCGTGGTTAATGGCGTTATTGAGGAACAGGATTTTCGCCGGCTCAACAAAAATCGAGGTCAGCGGCAGCAGGTTGTGCTGCACCATCAGGTTGACGCCTGCGGCGAGAATATGCGACAGACCTTCTACCAGCGGCCCGATAGCCAGAAACGCCAGCAGCGCCAGCAACATGCCGATAATGCCGGCAGAGAAGTTGTTGACCAGCATTTCGAAACCGCTTTTGATTTTACCGTCAACGGCGCGATCGAAAGATTTGATCGCCCAGCCACCCAGCGGACCGGCAATCATTGAGCCAAGGAACATCGGCATATCGGCACCGACGATTACGCCCATCGTCGTGATCGCGCCGACCACGCCGCCGCGATCGCCGCCAACCAGACGACCACCGGTGAAACCGATCAGCAGCGGCAGCAGATAGGTGATCATCGGGCCGACCAGCTTCGCCAGCGTCGCGTTAGGAATCCATCCGGTTGGGATGAACAGCGCAGTGATGATACCCCATGCGATAAACGCACCGATGTTAGGCATCACCATATTACTCAGAAAGCGACCAAAGCTCTGAACCTTGACCTTGACTGATGAGGACATAAAGCCACCCCTTATCGAGACGCGCTGCAATAAGAGAGCGCGTTTGTTTTTGTTAAGCCAGCACGGCGGAAAGCCGTCGCTATTACTGTATGCACGCGGACTCTATCACGCGAATATGAAGCTGCGTAGCGGTCGGTCTAAGTGTGATGCAGATCACCTAATTCGGGTGGGGGCAGGGGGCATTTTAGTGAGGAAGATCACATAATAAACGTGTAAAAAAACCACAATGGCTATTTTTTCGCCGGAAAACTGACCTAAATGTGAAGAACATCACGTTTAAGGGTGTTTGGTTTGTTTCATATATGTGACTACGATCACAAACTATTTTTGGTCGAAAATGCGCCAGATCACACTCCTGACGAGGCGCTTATCGGGCTGGCGAAAATCTGAAAGGAAGCGACGCTGTAGAAGCCGGGGCAAGCCTGAGGCTCGCCCCGGAGAAGGTGTTACTGCAAACCGCTCTGAACGGCAGTCTGCGCCTGCGTTAACGCCTGCGCATTGGCGGAGATGGTGCTCATCAGGGCGTTATATTGCGTTACCTGATCCGGCGTCGGGAACTGAACGGCATTGTTGTTGAAGCTCACGCGCGGTCCCTGCTGCTGCAGGAAGTCGCCCGCCTGCGCCGCGCCCTGGCTCAGCGCCTGCAGCTTCGGCAGCAGCGGCACCAGCTGGCTGGCTGGCTGCGTCACGACTTTATCGTAAACGGTGTCGTAAACCTTTTTCAGATCCTCTTCCTGCTTAAGCGCGGCTTTGCTGCTGTCCGCCTGCATTTTGGCGCTCTCCAGCTGCTGCGTCACAATGACCAACGCGCCGTTCGCCTGGCGGAGCGCGTCGCGGCGCGTCAGGTAATCCTGCGGAACGTGGATCGCCGACAGCTCATCGACGACCGGGCGCATGCCCTGATCTATCGCTTTATTCACCTGCTGAGAAAACCCGTAAAGAATGGCGTAGTCGCCTGCATATTTACCAAAATTCTGCTTCTGACTTTCGCTCAGGCTTGGCAGGTGTTCGCCGCTGCGCATGACGGTATTTTGCAGGAAGTCGATAAAGGCTTTGCGCTGATCGCCCTCTTTGTCACCGCACGCGGTGAGGTTAAGCACCAGCAACGCGGCGCCGAGCAACATGCCGGTACGCATCCAGATGCGAGAAATTCCTGATGCCATAAGGCAACTCCTGTAAATGAGAATGTGGATAACTGAGGAATGGTCCTAAAGAATAGAGCAAAGTAGCGCCCAGGCACAACGCTCGCAAGCGCGAAACAGGCAGCAGAACAGAGGTTTCCGGGCAGGTGGCCTGCCCGGGAGTGGTCAGGAAGATTAACCGGTGTTGCGCATGCCCGCCGCTACGCCCGCGATGGTCACCATCAGCGCCTGCTCGACGCGCGGATCGACCTCTTCGCCGCGCGCTTCCTGGGCGCGTGAACGCTGCAGCAGCTCCGCCTGCAACACGTTGAGCGGATCGGTGTAGACGTTGCGCAGCGCGATCGACTCGGCTATCCACGGCTGATCCGCCATCAGATGCGCGTCGTTGGCGATGGTCAGCACTGCTTTAATGTCGGCGTCAAGCTGGTCGCGTAGCTGTTTGCCCAGCGGCCACAATGTTTTGTCCACCAGACGCTGATCGTAATATTCCGCCAGCCACAGGTCAGCTTTGGCGAACACCATTTCCAGCATCCCCAGACGCGTAGAGAAAAATGGCCAGTCGCGGCACATCGCTTCCAGCTGATCCTGATGACCCTCCTCCATCGCTTTTTGCAACGCCGCGCCCGCGCCGAGCCAGGCGGGCAGCATCAGACGGTTCTGTGTCCAGGCGAAGATCCAGGGAATGGCGCGCAGCGACTCGACGCCGCCGGTCGGGCGACGCTTGGCCGGACGTGAACCGAGCGGCAGTTTGCCCAGCTCCTGCTCCGGCGTGGCGGAGCGGAAGTAGGGCACGAAGTCTGGATTTTCGCGTACGTAGCCGCGATACATAGCGCAGGAGTGCGCCGAAAGCTGGTCCATAATGCTGTGCCACTCTTTCTTCGGCTCCGGCGGCGGCAGCAGGTTAGCTTCCAGAATCGCGGCGGTATAGAGCGACAAGCTGGCGATCGTGACTTCCGGCAGGCCATATTTAAAGCGGATCATTTCGCCCTGTTCGGTCACGCGCAGGCCGCCTTTCAGGCTCCCTGGCGGCTGCGACAGCAGCGCCGCATGGGCAGGTGCGCCGCCGCGGCCGATACTGCCGCCGCGTCCGTGGAACAGCGTCAGCGCGATACCGGCTTTCTCGCAGGTTTTGATAAGTGCATCCTGCGCCTGATACTGCGCCCAGCTGGCGGCCATTACGCCGGCGTCTTTCGCCGAGTCGGAATAGCCAATCATCACCATCTGTTTGCCCTGGATAAAACCGCGATACCAGTCGATGCTCAGCAGCTGGCTCATCACGTCGTTGGCGTTGTTGAGGTCGTCGAGGGTTTCAAACAGCGGCGCGACCGGCATGGCGAAGTTAATACCTGCTTCTTTCAGCAGCAGATGTACAGCCAGCACGTCGGACGGGGTTTTCGCCATAGAGATCACGTAGGCTGCGATAGAGCCTTGCGGCGCCTCGGCGGCGACGCGGCAGGTTTCCAGCACTTCGCGCGTTTCGTCGCTCGGCTCCCAGTGACGCGGCAGCAGCGGACGCTTGGAGTTCAGCTCGCGCACCAGGAAAGCCTGTTTATCTGCTTCCGACCAGCTTTCATAGTCGCCGAGGCCGAGATAGCGGGTCACTTCAGCAATCGCTTCGGTATGGCGCGTGCTCTCCTGACGCAGATCGATGCGCACCAGCGGCACGCCGAAGCACTTCACGCGGCGCAGCGTATCCAGCAGCTGACCGTTGGCGATAATGCCCATGTCGCACTGCTGCAGCGACTGGTAAATGGCATAAAGCGGCTCCCACAGCTGATCGTTGGAAACCAGCAGATCGGCCGGGCGCGGCAGACGCTCGCCTTTCAGGCGGCGTTCAAGCCAGGATTGCGTCGTAAGCAGCTGGCTGCGCATACGCTTCAGGATGACGCGGTAAGGCTCAATCGCCTCTGGATCGCCGCACAGTTCGCGCACCTCTTCGCTGCATTCAGACATTGAAAGCTCAGAGATCAGCACGCCGATATCGCGTAAAAAGAGATCGGCGGCTTTCCAGCGGCTGAGCTGCATGGCGTGACGCGTCACCGTGGCGGTAACGTTCGGGTTGCCGTCGCGGTCGCCGCCCATCCAGGAGGTGAATTTTACCGGTACGAAATCTACCGGCAGTTTGACGCCGAACGCCTCTTCAACCTGCTCGTTCAGCTCGCGCAGAAAAGCAGGCACGCCTTCCCACAGGCTGTTCTCCACCACGGCGAAGCCCCATTTAGCTTCGTCGATCGGCGTTGGGCGATATTTACGGATCTCATCGGTGTGCCACGCCTGCGCCACCAGTTGACGCAGGCGGCGCATAATCTGGTTGCGTTCATAGTCTGAGATATCGCTGTGATCGAGCTGCTTCAGGCAGCTGTTTACCTCGACCAGCTTATGGATCAGCGTGCGGCGGGTGATCTCTGTCGGGTGCGCAGTCAGCACCAGCTCCAGCGACAGCGACTCGATCGCTGCGCGAATATCGCTTTCGCTGACGTCAGGCTGCTGCTTAAGGCGATCGAAGGTGGTTTTCAGCAGTTCGGGATGGTTCGCGCCATCGCCGCTGCGTGAAATGGTCTGATACTGTTCGGCGACGTTGGTCAGGTTAAGAAACTGGCTAAAAGCGCGCGCCACAGGCAGCAGTTCGTCATTCGACAGATTTTGCAGCGTGTTAAGCAGTTCCTTGCGATGAGTGTCATTTCCCGCACGGGATGACTTTGAGAGTTTGCGGATAGTCTCCACCCGGTCGAGGATGTTCTCTCCTAGTGCATCCTTGATCGTATCCCCGAGCAGTTTGCCGAGCATACTGACATTACTTCGCATTGCGGAATATTGTTCGTTCATGTGACCCTGACACCCTTATCGTCTTTTTAAACTTCTACACCCACAGCGCGCGGCAAAGCCGGAACTGTATGAGTAATCACCCACCGGGCATAACATCGGCTTTTATCTAGCCACGTAAACCCGGCGCCGTCAATGCGCTTGAGCGCCCGGTAACATTCATCTAACTAGCGGAAATTCAAAGATTTTAATTTGACGGGAGCGGGATAAGTTATTCTTATCAACAAATCCCGCGTTTAGATCAGGAAATTTGCTTTCTTAACAGTCAATTGCCCTGTTTATTGCGAATCAGTGGCAAAAATGCTGTACAACCTGCGCGATCAGCGACCGAGTTGGCTTAATAAATGCGGTATCGATAAATTCATCAGGCTGGTGCGCCTGGTTAATCGATCCCGGCCCCAGAACCAGCGTCGGACACAGCTCCTGGATAAAGGGCGCTTCGGTGCAGTAGTTGACGACTTCGGTCGGCGTGCCGAGCAGTTTTTCCACCACGGCGACCAGTTCGTGATTCGCCGGACATTCGTAGCCCGGAATCGGCGGATGCAGCTCGCCGACGGTGAGGCGCCCTGGCCAGCGTGCACTGACCGGTGCCAGCGACTCGTTCAGCAGCCCTTCCAGATCGCTTAGCGTCAGGCCCGGCAGCGGGCGAATATCCATGTGCAGCTCGCAGCATGCGCAGATGCGGTTCGCCGCGTCGCCGCCGTGAATATGGCCAAAGTTCATGGTGGGATAAGGGATTGCGAAACCGTCGTGGTGATAGCGCTCTTTCAGGGTATTGCGCAGCTGCATCAGATGACCGATGGCATCGTGCATCAGTTCGATGGCGTTAACGCCGCGCGCCGGATCGCTGGAGTGGCCCGACTGGCCCTGTACGCGGATAACGTGTGACAGATGGCCTTTGTGCGCACGCACCGGCTTCAGCGAGGTCGGCTCGCCGATAATGGCGCAGTCGGGACGAATGTTCGCCGTTTCAGAAAAATATTTCGCGCCCGCCATAGTGGTCTCTTCATCAGCAGTGGCAAGAATATAGAGCGGCTTGCTGAGTTTGCTGACGTCTACGTCGCGCAGCGTGTCGAGAATAAAGGCGAAGAAGCCTTTCATGTCGGCGGTGCCCAGCCCGTAGAGCTTGTTGTCGTGCTCCGTCAGGGTAAAGGGATCGCGCGTCCAGCGCCCGTCGTCGAAAGGCACCGTGTCGGTATGTCCCGCCAGCAGCAGGCCGCCCGCGCCGCTGCCGGTGCGCGCCAGCATATTGAATTTATGGCGCGTGCCCGGTACGGGCTGCACTTCAACGCTGAAGCCCAGGTCGCGAAACCAGCCTGCCAGTAAATTGATTAAAGTTTCATTGCTCTGATCCAGTGCCGCATCGGTCGCGCTGATGGTCGGAGTGGCGATCAGCTGGCGGTAGAGTTCGATAAAAGGCGGTAATTTTGTCTTCACTGTTGACGGTCCTTGAGTTAGGATGTATCAATATTCATGCATTAATAGTGAATAAAAATACATTAACGCCGGTTGGCTGGGAAGCAGAAATCCTCCGCAAACGGCATCGTGGGCAACGGGGCAAGGCCGCGACCCGGAACGTGTGACTGTAAAAAGGTATACAGCCTGATGTTGAATACGCTGATCGTTGGCGCCAGTGGTTACGCTGGCGTAGAGCTCGCCACCTTCCTCAATCGTCATCCACATATGAACATAACCGCTTTGGCGGTTTCAGCGCAAAGCCCGGATGCCGGAAAGCGTCTGTCGGATCTGCATCCGCAGCTGAAAGGCGTGGTGGATCTGCCGCTGCAGCCGTTGAGCAGCGCGGCTGAGTGGGCGGACAAGGTTGATGTGGTGTTTCTGGCGACCGCGCATGAAGTCAGCCACGATCTGGCGCCAGCCTTCCTCGAAGCGGGTTGCGTCGTGTTTGATCTCTCCGGCGCGTTCCGCGTTAACGACAGCGAATTTTATCAGCGCTATTACGGCTTCACTCATCAGCACAGCGACTGGCTTGATAAAGCGGTTTACGGCCTGGCGGAGTGGAACCATGACAAAGTCAAAGAGGCGCAGCTGGTGGCGGTGCCGGGTTGCTATCCCACCGCGGCGCAGCTGGCGCTTAAACCGCTGGTTGACGGCGAGCTGCTTAACGCCGATCAGTGGCCGGTGATTAACGCCACCAGCGGCGTAAGCGGCGCAGGACGCAAGGCGAGCGTTACCACCAGCTTTTGCGAAGTGAGCCTGCAGCCATACGGTCTGTTTAACCATCGCCACCACCCGGAAATCGTCGCGCATCTCGGCGCGCCGGTAATTTTTACGCCGCATCTCGGCAACTTCCCGCGCGGCATTCTGGCGACCATCACCTGTCGCCTGAAGCCGGGCGTCAGCCATGACGACGTCGCGGCGGCGTTCCACCGCGCCTATCACGACAAGCCGCTGGTGCGCGTCTATGAGCAGGGCGTGCCGGCGCTGAAAGCGGTTATCGGCCAGCCGTTCTGCGATATCGGCTTCGCGGTGCAGGGCGAGCATCTGATCGTCGTCGCGGCGGAAGATAATCTGCTGAAAGGTGCTGCCTCGCAGGCGGTGCAGTGTATGAATATTCGCTTCGGCTTCCCTGAAACGCAGTCACTGATTTAACGGACAAGGATGCATATGACAACTCCATTAATTATCAAACTGGGCGGCGTGCTGCTCGACAGCGAAGAAGCGCTGGCGCGGCTGTTCGACGCACTGCTGGCCTGGCGCAGAGCGCATCAGCGCCCGCTGATGATCGTTCACGGCGGCGGCTGCGTGGTTGACGAGCTGATGAAAAAGCTTTCGCTGCCGGTGAAAAAGAAGAACGGCCTGCGCGTGACGCCTGCCGACCAGATCGACATTATTACCGGTGCGCTGGCGGGTACGGCCAATAAAACCCTGCTCGCCTGGGCGAAAAAATATGGCATTAAAGCGGTCGGCCTGAGTCTGGGCGACGCCGATCTGGTCAGCGTGGCGCAGCTTGATGAAGAACTGGGGCACGTCGGCCACGCCGAACCGGGCGATCCGGCGCTGATCAACACGCTGCTGGCTGCAGGCTATATGCCGATCGTTAGCTCTATCGGCATTACCGACGGCGGCGAGCTGATGAACGTCAATGCCGACCAGGCGGCGACCGCGCTGGCGGCCACGCTGGGGGCCGATCTGGTGCTGCTCTCTGACGTGAGCGGCATCCTCGACGGCAAAGGCCAGCGCATCGAAGAGATGACGGCCGCAAAAGCGGAGCAGCTGATCGCGCAAGGCATCATTACTGATGGCATGATTGTAAAAGTAAACGCGGCGCTCGACGCGGCGCGTACGCTGGGCCGCCCGGTGGATATCGCCAGCTGGCGCCACGCGGAGCAGTTGCCTGACCTGTTTAACGGCGTGTCGATCGGCACCCGGATCCTCGCTTAACGACTTAGATTTAGGATGACGACATGAGCACGCAAAATATCAAAAAAATCGTACTGGCATATTCCGGCGGCCTGGATACTTCCGCCATTATTCCCTGGCTGAAAGAGAACTACGGCGGCTGTGAAGTGGTGGCGTTCGTGGCGGATATCGGCCAGGAGCGTAGCGATCTGGAAGGCGTGGAGAAGAAAGCGCTGCAGTCTGGCGCGTCTGAGTGCCACGTTGTCGATTTGCGTGAAGAGTTTATCAGCGACTACGTTTATCCGGTGCTGCAGACCGGCGCACTCTATGAAGGCACCTATCTGCTGGGTACCTCAATGGCGCGTCCGATTATCGCCAAAGCCCAGGTCGAACTGGCGCTGAAAGTGGGCGCAGACGCGCTGTGCCACGGCGCGACCGGCAAAGGTAACGACCAGGTGCGTTTCGAGACCACTTACACCGCGCTGGCGCCGCAGCTGAAAGTGGTCGCGCCGTGGCGTGAATGGAACCTGCGCTCGCGTGAAGCGCTGCTGGACTATCTGAAAGAACGCAACATTCCGACCACCGCGTCACTGGAAAAAATTTACAGCCGCGACGAGAACGCCTGGCATATCTCTACCGAAGGCGGCGTGCTGGAGAGTCCGTCTAACGCGCCGAACAAAGATTGCTGGGTATGGACCGTCGATCCGCTGGAGGCGCCGGATCAGCCGGAAAACGTCACCGTTACCGTGGAAAAAGGACGCGTTGTGGCGGTGAACGGCGAAAGGCTGAGTCCGTTCCAGTGTCTGGAAGCGCTCAACGCTATTGGCGCGAAACACGGCGTGGGCCGTATCGACATCGTGGAAAACCGTCTGGTGGGCATCAAGTCGCGCGGCTGCTACGAAACTCCTGGCGGCACCATTATGGTGAACGCGCTGCGCGCGGTTGAGCAGCTGGTACTGGATCGCGACAGCTTCAAATGGCGCGAGCAGCTGGGCCATGAGATGTCTTACGTTGTCTACGACGGCCGCTGGTTCGCGCCGCTGCGTAAGTCAATCCAGGCCGCTGCCGAGTCGCTGGCTGAAGAGGTAAACGGCGAAGTGGTGCTGCAGCTTTATAAAGGTCAGGCGACGGCGATTCAGAAGCGCTCCTCTAACAGCCTCTACTCAGAAGAGTTCGCCACCTTCGGCGAAGACGAGGTTTACGATCACCGTCACGCAGGCGGCTTTATTCGTCTGTTCTCGCTCTCTTCGCGCATTCGCGCCCTGAACGAGCAGAAGAAGTAATAGCTGGCGAGGCGTACGCCTCGCCCAACCAGATTTCGCAGGGGCGGCTTCGAGCCGCCTCTTGTTTAAGGATTGAAAGGAGTTTCACATGGCACTTTGGGGCGGACGTTTTACCCAGGCAGCAGACCAACGTTTCAAACAGTTCAACGATTCGCTGCGCTTCGACTATCGTCTGGCGGAGCAGGATATTGTCGGCTCCATCGCCTGGTCCAAAGCGCTGGTGACGGTCAACGTGCTGAGCGGCGACGAGCAGCAGCAGCTGGAGCAGGCGCTGAATGCGCTGCTGACCGAGGTGCAGGCGAATCCAGAGCAGATTCTGCAAAGCGACGCCGAAGATATTCACAGTTGGGTTGAAGGCCAGCTGATCGAAAAAGTCGGCGCGCTGGGCAAAAAGCTCCATACCGGCCGCAGCCGTAACGATCAGGTCGCGACCGATCTGAAACTCTGGTGCAAAGCGCAGGTTGAGGTGCTGCTGAGCGCCACGCGCGAACTGCAGCAGGCGCTGGTGGCAACCGCCGACGCGAATCAGGATGCGGTAATGCCAGGCTACACGCACCTGCAGCGCGCGCAGCCGGTTACCTTCGCGCACTGGTGTCTGGCCTATGTTGAGATGCTGGCGCGTGACGAAAGCCGTCTGCAGGATACCCTGAAGCGCCTCGACGTCAGCCCGCTCGGCTGCGGCGCGCTGGCGGGCACCGCCTACGAAATCGATCGCGAGCAGCTGGCTGGCTGGCTGGGCTTCGCCTCCGCGACGCGCAACAGTCTGGATACCGTTTCCGATCGCGACCATGTGCTGGAGCTGCTGTCTGACGCCTCTATCGGCATGGTGCATCTGTCGCGCTTCGCAGAAGATTTAATTTTCTTCAATACCGGCGAGGCAGGCTTCGTGGAGCTGTCTGACAAAGTAACATCCGGCTCGTCGCTGATGCCGCAGAAGAAAAACCCGGACGCCCTGGAGCTGATCCGCGGCAAATGCGGCCGCGTGCAGGGCGCGCTGACCGGCATGATGATGACGCTGAAAGGACTGCCGCTCGCCTACAATAAAGATATGCAGGAAGACAAAGAGGGGCTGTTCGACGCGCTCGATACCTGGCTGGACTGCCTGCATATGTCGGCGCTGGTGCTGGACGGCATTCAGGTGAAACGCCCTCGCTGCCAGGAAGCGGCAGAGCAGGGCTACGCCAACTCAACCGAGCTGGCCGACTATCTGGTGGCGAAGGGCGTGCCCTTCCGTGAAGCGCACCATATCGTGGGCGAAGCGGTAGTCGAAGCGATCAAACAGGGCGTGGCGCTGGAAGCGCTGTCGCTGGCGCAGCTAAAGCAGTTTAGCGCGACCATTGAAGAGGACGTTTACGCCGTTCTGGCGCTGCGCTCTTGCCTGGAAAAAAGGAATGCGAAAGGAGGCGTCGCGCCGCAGCAGGTCGCGTCTGCTATCGCCGAGGCGAAACAGCGTCTCGCCTGATCGACAGGCAAAAAAAAGGCGGGCAACAATTGCCCGCTAACCTCTAGCTTCGGAATTTCATTTTTTATTTTAGGCACATCATCAGAGGGCCAGCGCTCCGGCTGACACTGTGATTCTTTTACGCTGACAGCAGGTACTGCTCCAGATCGTCGCTGCCGCCGATATGGCGACCGCCGATAAAGACCTGCGGCACTGTGGCGCGGCCTGAAACGGCGCGCAGGCTGACGGTGGTAGCATCCTGACCCAGCACAATCTCTTCGAACGGCATGTTGTTATCGATCAGCATCTGTTTCGCTTTGGTGCAGAACGGACAGCCTGGTTTGGTAAAGAGCGAGACGGACTCCTGCACCTTGAATTCTGGCGCCAGATAGCGCAGCAGGGTGTCGGCGTCAGAGACCTCAAAGGGATCGCCCGGCTTGTTCGGCTCAACGAACATCTTCTCAATTACGCCGTTACGCACCAGCATCGAATAACGCCATGAGCGCGCGCCAAAACCAACGTCCGATTTCTCGACCAGCATCTCCATCCCGCGCGTAAACTCGCCGTTGCCGTCCGGAATAAAGGTAATATTTTCCGCGCGCTGCTCTGCTTTCCACGCGTTCATCACAAAGGTGTCGTTAACCGACACGCACAGGATGCTGTCAACGCCATGCTGCGCAAATACGCTGTAGAGCTCGTTATAGCGCGGCAAATGACTTGAAGAACAGGTGGGCGTAAAGGCGCCCGGCAGTGAAAAAACGATAACCGTCTTGTCTCTGAACAGCTCATCTGTAGTAACGTCTACCCAGCGATCGCCCTGGCGGGTGTGAAATACGACCTGCGGAACGGCTTTACCTTCCTGAGTTGCAAACATATTTTCTCCTTAAGAGCGAATCGCCTGAATTTGCTGCGTGCATTATTCTCATCATTGCTTGATAGGGCTAATCGTTCATTGCTATCCTATCTATCGCCACGGGCTATCGTGGTCTGGAGGATAACAATGAACATTCGCGATCTTGAATATCTGGTTTCGCTTGCTGAGCATCGCCATTTCCGCCGCGCGGCGGACGCATGCCACGTCAGCCAGCCGACGCTAAGCGGACAGATCCGCAAGCTGGAAGATGAGCTGGGCGTTATGCTGCTGGAGCGAACCAGCCGTAAAGTGTTGTTCACCCAGGCGGGCATGCTGCTGGTCGATCAGGCGCGCACCGTGCTGCGGGAAGTTAAAGTATTAAAAGAGATGGCGAGCCAGCAGGGCGAAGCCATGTCCGGCCCACTGCATATCGGGCTGATCCCTACCACGGGGCCCTATCTGCTACCGCAAATTATTCCTATGCTGCACCAGACTTTCCCCAAGCTTGAGATGTATCTGCACGAGGCCCAGACGCAGCAGCTGCTGGCGCAGCTCGACAGCGGCAAGCTCGACTGCGCAATTCTGGCGCTGGTCAAAGAGAGCGAGGCCTTTATTGAGGTGCCGCTGTTCGACGAGCCGATGAGGCTGGCGGTCTATCAGGATCACCCGTGGCACGATCGCGATCGCGTCCCGATGTCCGATCTGGCGGGCGAAAAGCTGCTTATGCTGGAAGATGGCCACTGCCTGCGCGATCAGGCGATGGGATTCTGCTTTGAAGCAGGCGCTGACGAGGATACGCATTTCCGCGCCACCAGCCTGGAGACGCTGCGCAATATGGTCGCGGCCGGAAGTGGCATCACGCTGCTGCCCGCGCTGGCGGTGCCGCAGGAGCGCGTGCGCGACGGCGTATGCTATCTGCCCTGTTATAAGCCTGTGCCGCAGCGCACTATCGCGCTGGTCTATCGTCCCGGTTCGCCTCTGCGCAGCCGCTATGAGCAGCTGGCAGAAGCGATTCGCACGCACATGCAAGGCTATCTCAACAGCACGTTAAAACAGGCGGTTTAAGCCGTTCAACGCGGCCACGCGATAGGCTTCGGCCATGGTGGGGTAGTTAAAGGTGGTATTTACGAAGTACTCAATCGTATTGCCGCCGTTTTTCTGCTCCATAATCGCCTGTCCGATGTGAATGATTTCGGCCGCGCGCTCGCCAAAGCAGTGAATGCCCAGGATCTCTTTGGTTTCGCGGTGGAACAGAATTTTCAGGCTGCCCACGTTCATGCCGACAATCTGCGCGCGCGCCAGATGCTTAAACTGCGCGCGTCCCACTTCATAAGGCACTTTCATCGCCGTCAGCTGCTGCTCGGTTTTGCCCACGGAGCTGATTTCCGGAATGGTATAGATACCGGTCGGGATATCTTCCACCAGGTGCGCGCTGGCTTCGCCTTTGATAATCGCCTGCGCGGCGATGCGGCCCTGATCGTAGGCGGCTGACGCCAGGCTCGGGTAGCCGATCACGTCGCCCACCGCATAGATATGCGGCTGTGCAGTCTGATACATGCTGTTTACCTTCAGCAGGCCGCGTCCGTCCGCCTCCAGCCCGACATTCTCCAGCGCCAGCGAATCGGTGTTGCCGGTACGGCCGTTAGCGTAGAGCAGGCAGTCGGCTTTCACTTTTTTGCCTGACTTCAGGTGCATAATAACGCCGTCGTCAACGCCTTCGATTTTCTCAAACTCTTCGTTATGGCGGATCACGACGCCGCTGTTCCAGAAGTGGTAAGAGAGCGAATCTGACATCTCCTGATCGAGAAACGCCAGCAAACGGTCGCGGGTGTTGATGAGATCGACCTTGACGTTCAGCCCGCGGAAAATCGATGCATATTCACAGCCGATCACGCCCGCGCCGTAGATAATGACGTGGCCCGGTTCGTGGTGCAGATTGAGGATAGAGTCGGAGTCGTAAATGCGCGGGTGGGTAAAATCAACATCCGCCGGATGATAAGGACGGGAGCCGCAGGCGATAACGAATTTCTCCGCCGTCAGGCGCTCGCGCGTGCCGTCATAGTGCTCGACTTCAATCGTATTGGCATCAATAAAGTGGGCGTTGCCCTGAAAGAGTTCGCAGCGATTGCGCTCGTAAAAGCCCTGGCGCATCGCGGTCTGCTGGCTGATGACGTTTTCCGTATGGTTAAGGATATCAGCGAACGAGGAGCGCAGCAGTCGGGTGTGATCGCTGTAGAGCGGATTTTGGTTGAATTCGATAATGCGACTGACTGCATGGCGAAGCGCTTTGGAGGGAATGGTGCCCCAGTGGGTACAACCGCCGCCGATGTTATGGTAGCGTTCGATCACTGCAATGCGCGCTCCCTGCTTCACCAGGCCCATGGCTGCACCTTCACCTCCAGGACCGGAGCCAATCACGATGGCATCGTAATCGTAAGACTTTTGCATACCAGTACGTCCTATTTTCTATACATTTTTACAACGAGATTCTAACATCTCGCCGCGCACTTCTGAATTCTAACAGTGAAATTCCCCTCCGTTTGACAAAGAGTGAGGTTAACAGGCGGTCACAAACTTTGCCCTTATGTACGCTGAAATTTTGTTATAGTGCCTCTTCAACTCGTCACAAGGCAGAGAGAATGGGCGTCAGAGCGCAACAAAAAGAACGTACAAGACGTACGCTGATCGAAGCGGCATTTAGCCAGCTTAGCGCCGAACGCAGTTTTGCCAGTTTAAGTTTGCGTGAGGTTGCCAGGGAGGCCGGTATCGCGCCCACCTCTTTTTATCGTCATTTTAAGGATGTCGATGAGCTTGGTTTGACGATGGTCGATGAGAGCGGTTTGATGCTGCGCCAGCTGATGCGTCAGGCGCGTCAGCGTATTGCTAAAGGCGGCAGCATAATTAAAACCTCGGTCTCCACCTTTATGGAGTTCATCGGCAACAATCCCAACGCGTTTCGGCTGCTGCTGCGCGAGCGTTCTGGCACTTCTGCCGCGTTTCGTGCCGCCGTCGCGCGTGAAATTCAGCATTTTATCGCCGAACTGGCGGACTACCTTGAGGTGGAAAACCGTATGCCGCGCAGCTTTACCGAGGCGCAGGCGGAAGCGATGGTGACTATTGTCTTTAGCGCAGGCGCGGAAGCGCTGGATGTCGATATCGAACAGCGACGCAAGCTGGAGGATCGCCTGGTGCTGCAGCTGCGCATGATCGCTAAAGGCGCTTATTACTGGTATCGCCGTGAGCAGGAGCGGCTGGCGGTTACCCTGGAAAAAACCGAAGAGTAAACGATAAGGATAAGCCATGACACAACCGACCTCCCGCGATAAAGGCACTCTGCTGCTGGCTTTTATTACCGGCTTAGCGATTAACGGCTCATTTTCTGTGCTGTTTAGCGCCTTTGTTCCTTTTTCTATCTTTCCGATTATCGCGTTAGGCCTTGCGGTCTGGAGCCTGCACCAGCGTTATCTGAACCGCAATATGCCGGACGGCATGCCGGGTCTGGCAGCGGCGTTTTTCCTGCTGGGCATTCTGGTGTATAGCGCGCTGGTGCGCGCCGAGTATCCGGATATCGGCTCTAACTTTATTCCGACGCTGCTGATGGTGGCGCTGGTGTTCTGGATCGGCGTTAAGATGAAGCGTCGTAAGAACAACGACTGACAGATAAACGGGAACCTGAGGTTCCCGTTTTATTTGGTGGCCGATCGCGCCAGCGCTTTTGTCGCTGGCGCGGGACGCTTTGCTTTTCTGCCCGCACTACCTGCGTTTGCGTGAGTCTGCGCTTGCTCTATTTATCGCTTCTACGCGTCAGCCACACGCCGCACTCCATATGGTGCGTATAGGGGAACTGATCGAACAGCGCCAGACGGGAAACCTCATGCGTCTGCGCCAGCGTTTGCAGGTTGTCGCACAGCGTCTCAGGATTGCAGGAGATATAAAGGATACGCGGATAGGCCTGCACCATCTTCACCGTCTCCTCATCCAGGCCGCTGCGCGGCGGATCGACAAAGATGGTTTCGCATTCATAGCTTTTCAGGTCGATGCCCTGTAAGCGATTAAAGCTGCGTACACCGTTCATCGCCTGGGTAAACTCTTCCGCCGCCATGCGGATAATCTGCACGTTATCGATCTGGTTGGCTTCGATATTGAACTGCGCCGCTGCGACCGAAGGCTTGGCGATCTCCGTCGCCAGCACGCGGCGGAAATTGCGCGCCAGCGCCAGCGAAAAGTTGCCGTTGCCGCAGTAAAGCTCCAGCAAATCGCCGCGCGATCCCTGGGTCACGTCCAGCGCCCATTCCAGCATCTGAATATTCATCGCCGCATTGGGCTGCGTGAAGCTGTTCTCTACCTGTCGGTAGATCATTTCGCGGCCCGCCACCGGCAATCGCTCGTCGATAAAATCGCGGTCGAGACAAATTTTGGTTTTCGTGGCGCGGCCGATCAGCTGCACCGCATAGCCCTGCGCGCGCAGCGCGTCGCGCAGGGCGCTCGCCGCCTCAATCCAGTCCGCTTCCAGCTTACGGTGGTAAAGCAGCGAGATAACAATCTCATTGCTCATCGTCGAGAGATAGTCGATCTGAAACAGCTTGTGGCGCAATACGCGGTTATCGCGGATCGCCGCGATCATTTCCGGCATCAGCGCGTTAATCAGTTCGCTGGCGGCGGGAAAACGATCGACGCGAATACGCTGCCGCGTCGCCTGATCGAAGATGATGTGATAAATATCGTCGCCATCGTGCCAGAGGCGAAACTCCGCGCGCATCCGGTAGTGGCTGACCGGCGAGCGAAACACCTCCACTTCAGGCGCGGCGAACGGCGTCATCATCGTCTGTAAACGGCTGACTTTCTCGGCCAGTTGCGCGTCGTACTGTTCGGTTGGGAGATGTTCGGGTGTCATGAGCGATCCTGGTTAATAGCAAACTTGCCGGGCGATTGTAGGCATTCACCTGGCGTTGTCCAGTCCTGCGCGCACCAGGAGGATGGAAGTCTGGATTTCCATTAAGACTCATGTAGACTGCGTGCGCCGGCCTCAGCCTGAGTTAATAGGGAATCCAGTGTGAATCTGGAGCTGACGCGCAGCGGTAAGGAATGTCGTGGCGATCGCCTTGCAGACACTGTCCAGCTGGATGGGAAGTCTTCGCCATTTATGGTTCCCAGCCCGAAGACCTGCCGGTGTGACGTCGCAACTCGTACGGTCATCGCGTGCTATCGATCGTATGCCTGCGGCATCCTGCTTCGTCTTTTGGATGCTCATAAAAATGAAAAAACATTCCGCTTCGCTGTTCGCGTTTAGCGCAACGGCGCTTGCTCTCTGGGCGCAACCTGGTTTCGCTCAGAATGATGATGATACGCAAGTTGTCACCGCTAACCGTTTCGCCCAGCCGGTATCCTCGGTGCTGGCGCCTGCGACGGTCGTTACGCGCGCTGAGATTGACCGCTGGCAGGCGAAAAGCCTGACCGATGTGATGCGTCGTTTGCCTGGCGTCGATGTCGCGCAGAACGGCGGTATCGGGCAGAGCAGCTCGCTGTTTATTCGCGGCACCAATTCCAGCCATGTCCTGATCCTGATTGACGGCATTCGCCTCAACCAGGCGGGTATCTCCGGCTCTTCCGATCTCAGTCAGATTCCGCTTTCGCTGGTGCAGCGTATCGAATATATCCGCGGGGCGCGCTCGGCGGTCTATGGTTCGGACGCTATCGGCGGCGTGGTGAATATTATCACCGGCCGCGCACAGCCTGGCACCACGCTGACCGCAGGCGTCGGCTCAAAAGGGTATCAGTCTTATGACGGCTCGACGCAGCAGATGCTGGGCGACGCCACAAAGCTGACGCTGGCTGGCAACTACACCTATACCCGCGGCTTTGACGTCGGCGCGGGCTACCCTAACGACTATGGCCCCGCGCAGGGCGACAGAGATGGTTTTATGAGTAAGACCCTCTATGGCAACCTTGAGCATCAGTTCAGCGATGAGCTGAGCGGCTTTGTGCGCGGCTATGGTTTCGACAATCGCACCGCCTATGATGGCTCCTACAGCTACGACAGCAGCTCTACCCATATCGTCGGCCTTGCAGACACGCGCCAGCTTTATAGCCAGACCTGGGATACCGGCCTGCGTTTCAATCGGGATATCTATTCGACGCAGCTGATCGCCAGCTACAGCCGCACCAAAGATATCAATTACGATCCGCGTAATGGCCGCTATGGCGACGCCTCTACCTTTGACGACGTTACGCAATACAACCTGCAGTGGGGCAATACCGTACAGGTTGGGCAGGGCGCGATTAGCGGCGGCGTCGACTGGCAAAAAGAGACCACCGAGCCGGGCACCAACTATCTGGCGGATGGATATGAGCAGCGCAACACCGGTGTCTATCTGACCGGGCAGCAGCAGTTCGGCAGCGTTACCCTCGAAGGAGCGGTGCGCGGCGACAATAATAACCAGTTCGGCTGGCACAATACCTGGCAAACCGCCGCCTCCTGGGAATTTATTTCAGGCTACCGCGCCTTCGCCTCTTACGGCACCGCCTTTAAAGCGCCCAACCTGTCCCAGGTGTATAGCACGAGCTATGGTAATCCCGATCTCGATCCGGAAAAGAGCAAGCAATGGGAAGGGGGCTTCGAAGGGCTGACCGGAGCGGTTAACTGGCGGGTATCGGGTTATCGCAACGACATTGATAACCTTATCGACAGCGATCCGACCACCTATCGCTACTACAACATCAATAAAGCGCGTATTAAAGGCGTTGAGGCGACCGCTTCGTTCGATACCGGCCCGCTAGGCCATCAGATCTCCTACGACTACGTTGACGCGCGCGACGGCGAGACCAATGAACAGCTGGTGCGCCGCGCAAAACAACAGGTTAAGTATCAGCTCGACTGGACTGTTTATGACTTTGACTGGTCGGTGACCTACCACTATCTGGGCGACCGCTTTGATAATGACTTCAACAGCTATCCTACCCGTCGCGTAAAACTGGGCGGCGTGAGCCTGTGGGATCTCGCGGTGTCGTATCCGGTCACATCTCAGCTGACGGTTCGTGGTAGAATTGCCAACCTGTTTGATAAAGATTACGAGACAGTGTATGGCTATCAAACTCCAGGAACGGAGTATTACCTCAGCGCCAGCTACAGCTTCTGATTTGCGTCCCACCGTACTGGTGTTTGACTCCGGCGTGGGCGGGCTCTCTGTCTATGATGAGGTCCGGCAGCTGCTGCCGGACCTGCACTATCTCTACGCTTTCGATAACGCTGGCTTTCCTTATGGAGAGAAGAGCGAAGAGTATATTGTTGAGCGCGTCGTCGATATCGTCGGCGCGATTGCCAGTCGTCATCCGCTTTCCCTTTGCATTATCGCCTGCAATACCGCCAGTACGGTCTCCTTGCCGGCGCTGCGCGCGCGCTTCGATTTTCCCGTCGTCGGCGTCGTGCCAGCGATTAAGCCAGCGGCGCGTCTGACGCGTAACGGCGTGGTGGGTCTGCTGGCGACGCGTGCGACGGTGCGTCGTCCTTATACGCACGATCTCGTGGCGCAGTTTGCCACCTCTTGCCGAATTGCCATGCTGGGTTCGGCGGAGCTGGTGGAGCTGGCAGAACAGAAGCTTCATGGGCAGGCTATTGCTTTGCAGGATGTACGGCAGGTTGTTCAACCCTGGCTGCGGATGGCGGAGCCGCCGGATACGGTCGTATTGGGATGCACGCATTTTCCTTTACTGCGTGAAGAACTACAGCAGGTATTGCCTGAAGGCACGCGTCTGATCGATTCGGGCGCGGCGATAGCCCGTCGAACGGCCTGGCTGCTGGAACATGAGGCGCCAGGCGTGCGCTCTTCGCAGGCTAACTGCGCGTTTTGTACCGAGCTTGACAGCGAAGCGCTGCAATTATCGCCGGTTCTACAGCGTTATGGCTTCCCTTCGCTGGAAAAAGTGGCGGTTTAAGGCTGTTTTGCTGAAAAAAACGACACTCAGAAATTAATTTGAAATTAGCACTTGTCAGCCGGAAAGAACTCCCTATAATGCGCCTCCACTGACACGGCACAACGGCTTACGGAATGCGGTGTTAAGTAAGATTCGGCAAGGTACGAATCGTCAGGAAAGCAAAAATAAATGCTTGACTGATAAAGCGGAAAGCGTAATATACGCAGCCCGCGCCGCTGAATAATCGCGGCATGCTCTTTAACAATTTATCAGA
>NZ_DJDN01000032.1:0-23142 GCF_002431095.1 Pantoea sp. UBA5923
TGAAATTTCGCACCAGTAGTCTGGTTGAGATGAGAAAGAACCTTCTTAGCCTGATCCGTCAGTTCAACCTCGCGGTCGGGTTGCGCAGCAACCTGACAAGAATCCCTTGTAGTAATCTCTGTAGTATTCTCTGTTGTATTCTCTGTAAGAGAGGGACAAGTTGACCCTATGGATGGGGACAGATTGTCCTTTTCCATGGGGACAGATTGTCCTTTTGGATCGGGACAATTTGTCTTTCTCGATAGGGACAAATTGTCCGTATCGGCCAACAAAGGGCTTACGTAGTTAATTGCGTAATAATTAGTCTGGTCGTGCTGCTTTTTTTTAAGCTGCTCAACATAAATCAGACCCATCTTTTTCAATGAAGAGACTGTTCTTTGTATCGTCTTCCCGGTCCACCATGGAAACTGCTCGTTCCAGGCATTAATGCTGTTATAAACCCAGCGACGTCCGTCATAATCCACGCCAGCGGTGGTGTCTTCCAGCCAGTAGCAGATTTGCTGAAGCACGATGGCTTCATTCAGGCCGATTCGGCTTGCCAGTATAGGGCTGATGACCAGCGGTTTTACTTTTAGAAGTAGACTCATGCTCGGCACCTACTTCCCTGAAATTGCGCTGAAACTGGTCAAGTGGGCTGAAGCACTCGCCATGTTCGTAATTGTCGCGCAGGTAGATAACGCGGTTTGTTTCAGGCTCCCACCGAACGACACGGACAATGACTCCGCGCTTGTCTTTGAAGCGTCGGTTAACTTCACGCATTTTCCGGTCTCCGGCTTGCGATAGAATTCTGCCCAGGCTGCTTCGACTACCAGGCGCGATGCCTCCTGGTAGTTGTTGGCGCCATCAGTGGTCGGTATGATTTGCTCATACCAACGAAGGCCGGCAATTAAACGGCAACGAAATTGCCCTGTTGGTCTGTTCTGGCTTACAATGGACATGCGATTATTTCTCCACACCATGCTGATTTGATCGCTCCGACGCCTGGGGGCTGCAACCTCCGGGCGTCACTTTTTTAAGGCCTTCTTACGGCTGAATGCCGTGATAATCGAACGCACTTCTTCATCACGCGCCGCCAGATGTTTGCGGTGGTGAATCATGATTTCCTGTGCTTCCTCCTCATCAATTACGCCATCTGCAACTGCCTGATCGATAATCTGGTCTACGTGCCCGCGCTGCGCCGCAGTTCTAACTGACTTGTTAAACAGCTCAACCATGTCCAGTTCTTCAAACTTCGGAATGTCCACCAGCATTGCGCCACGGCGTGCTGCAAAATATTCAGCCAGGTAGTTAGTGCCTGACAGGTCCTCCATCGCTTCCAGCTCGTGATGCTCGAAGAAACGGCAGCCGTTTTTCTCATACAGATTGTTGTTGAACTGCGTCAGGGTCATGCCCAGCGCGCCAGCCATGGCAGAACGACCGCCCGCATAGGCTTTGCACATCGCTTTTACTGTCTCTTTGATGTCTACCATCATGTTTTTCCTTTGGTAGTTATGTTGAAAGTGATGCTGTTTTATCCTGCTTACTTACCCGGCATGCCGTCTTTAGCGTTCGGGTAAATGTCAGGCCGAAGCTGATGTGGAGTGACAGACCAACCACCCCACTGACAAAGCTTTATCACTCGTTCAGGTGGAACCCGGTCTTTAGAAATCCAGTTAGCAACGGACTGGACTGAACTGAAGCCAAAACGGCGAGAAACCTCTGACATAGAACCAACAGCCCTTACTGCCTGTTCGCTGACATTTTTGAAACTTTGCTGCATCTCACTGCCCTCATAGATGGGATGCATTAGATACTACTTAAAGTAGTAAACAAATACAACTTAAAATAGAAATGACAACTATGCTTTGTGCGCTTAATCTTCCACTTATGGTGGAAGAAGCTAAATACAAAGACTTTGCCGACAGGCTTAATAAGTCGCTCCAGAACATGGATTTTGGAGTAAAAGAACTTTCAGAACTTAGTGGCGTCTCGTATGAGATGGCGCGGCGCTACACGCTTGGTACAGCAAAACCAAGAGATGAGAAGATGATGAGAATTGCTGAAAGGCTTTCGGTGTCTCCGGCTTATCTTGACTACGGGGTAACGGATGACAGCGACAAGCCTGAAAAAGGAACCGTCAGAATCAAGCAGTTGGACTTACACGCATCTGCAGGGCATGGTTATATCAATCAGCCCTTCCCCACTGTCATTAGCTCTATTGAGATTCCAGAACCTCGCATCTACGAACTTTTTGGGCGGCGAACACTGGATGGTATCGAGCTGATAAACGTTGATGGCGATAGCATGATGCCAACATTAAACCCCAAGGATTTGCTATTTGTTGACAGAAGTGTCGACCACTTTAATGGTGATGGGGTTTATGTATTCAATTTTGAAGATTCAACATTTGTGAAGCGACTACAA
Source organism: Pantoea sp. UBA5923 (assembly GCF_002431095.1). NCBI lineage: Bacteria > Pseudomonadati > Pseudomonadota > Gammaproteobacteria > Enterobacterales > Erwiniaceae > Pantoea > Pantoea sp. UBA5923. The sequence goes on from NZ_DJDN01000032.1 coordinate 2,404, forward strand.
AAAGTAAAAGGTCGCAAGCTTGCGGTTTTGTCAGATAATGAAAAATACCCCCCGTTCTTCATCGAAGAACATGAAATGTCAGACCTTTTCATTTTCGGCAAGCTAATAAGATGCCTTCCTTTGAAGCTAATCGACTTTGGCTAAAACACATCCTCTTATCGAAACCGGCTAACGCCGGTTTTTTTATGCCTAAAAATCATGTAGATGCGCCAAAATTTCGCAGCGACCCCATTCTTTCTACTTTTTGTAGTTGATTTTCTCTACTTAAAGTAGCTATATTCATCTCACCAGTTTTACTACCTGAGCAGAAAAATGAACATCGCGAAGCAGATGGCCAACACCAAGTTTTGGGACCTGATCACTTTTCTGTACCTGTTCCCGGATGCCGAGCTCATTTGCGATGGTGACGGCGGGATCGTGTTGTTGGAGTGCTGTGTCGATAGCCCGGCAGCGAAGCCGGTTTTTTGATGGATGACGCTGTGTTGTTTGGCGGTTTCTTCAGTTACCCATTCTGATTAAACCGCCCTCTTTTTCACAACAGGAAAGAGCATTGGCCAAAGGCGGGTATAGCGCCAGCGGCGTTCTGACAGTGCTCTCTCCGTTGTGGAGGTTCAGGTAATGCGGAACAGTTCGGCGCTAAGCGCCAACATGGCCTACAGGAACCCATGGAACGGCGGGGAATCGCATAGGCCTGTGAACACAACAAGCGGGGGGAGCAACGTAAAAGTCTGCCAGTTCGTAAACCACGTGATTGCGTGTTACCCGAACCAAGCTGGCTGGGAGGTCAGCACACAACGGAAAGAGCGTGGGCATGAAAAACTGAATTCTCCGACTGCCGAAGTAACCAATCCCGATGGTGGCAGGCAAAGTATGGTGGAGGCGGACCGCTCTTTTTCCGTTGTGGTGAATGCGCACTTATGCGCAGCCGTAATAGCCGGTCGGCTGGAAATAGGAGACTTGGGACGCGCCTGAAAGTATGGCGGCAAATACCCAGCTAGCTGGGGAAGCTCCAGCCACCACAACAAAGCCCAGACGATATCTGAGTGGCTTAAAAAACAGATGGAAGCCGGTGGAATCCCGGCGCACAACGGAAAGAGCACTGCACCGGATATACGGAATGCTCCCGAGTTGCTCCAGTACCGTTAGTTATGAGGACGGAGAACCGATGCAACTGGCAAGCGCCGTAAGGTGGTCAAAGGCAGTGCTCTCCCCGTTGTGGTGAATGCGGCTAGCGCACGCGGAGAGCTGGCATCGTAACTATCGTGCGATGCTATGAGTCTAGAAGTCACCGCTCTGGAGTTTGCCAGTTCGGCCAGAGCACCGGGAGGCACCCGGCGCCACAATACCTTCGATGTTTCGGTGTGGAGAAATCTGGCTGTGGGTTATTGCAGTAACCCACCAGCCCTTTAAGCGAATCCCTAAGTTTTTTATTGCCGTCACTGGCAAGGGATTCATGCAATCAAAAATCGTGTGGAGAACGTTGAACAATGATTTTAACTCTTAGTAAACCAGCGATGCTTTCAGCGCTGCTGTTCCAGGCCAAGTCCGATCCTCGTTATTACCTGATCGGCATGTGCTTCGCCCCTAAAAAAAAACTTTATGCCACTGACGGACACCGCCTGTTTGTTGGCGAACACCAAACCGAATCAGTCGAGCAAAACATTATCGTTCGCCTGAAAGGTCCAAAATTTACCCGCTTTGCCAAAGCTGAAATAGATACCGATAGCGGTGTAGTGACCTATTTCGATGGTTTTGATCAGCGCGTAAATCTGGGGCTCTGTGAAGTTGTTGACGGAAAATATCCAGATGTCGATCGCGTTATCCCAAAAGAAAACGCTGCGGTCACAGAAATCGGCTTTAACGCTAAATATCTCGCCGACGTTGAGAAAGTCGCCAAGCTTTATAACCCCAAATTTGAATCAATATGCATTAAGCCTAATGGCAATACATCTGGCTCTCTTATTGAGATCAGCACTTATGGCGAAAAGGCCAAAATTGTTCTTATGCCTCAGCGGTTGAGCTAAAAGGAGCGCCAGAATGCAAACGCCTTACGACGACATCAGAGTCGGGATCATCATCTTCACCTACTCCAGCATTTTACGCGGCTGGATCGCCCCGGACGGTGAATTGGTTAAGAACCCGATTAAAGCTCAGCGCATGGCTGAGGAAATGAACCGCAATATCACCATCCACTGAGGCGCCCAACATGCTCACTGCAAAATCTAATAAAGAAACTGTTGCCGCAGGCCATGCATTTGCCAAAGCAATGTCAGCCGATACCGGCCTCATGGATATGGCGAAGATGGTTAGCGATCTCGCTACACGTCTCGACGTCGCAAATGCGCGCGCCAGTGTGATGGCAGGTGAAGTGCTGCGGATTAATAGCATCATCCCGGACGCTATCGCTGCGCTGAATGCTACTGGCGACCATATGAGCCTCGTAGCCAATCTCAATGCCGCGATGGTAACGCCAGCTGCAAACGAGTGGATTAAAGCTCTCCAGGCTGAAGCTGTCGTGCAGACACGTAAATACGTGCAGGCCATGACCAACCAGCAGCAGCCCGGCGTATCGCACGTTATTAACCTCATCTCGCAGCTGGAGATGGACATGCTCCGTTCGCATAGCTCAACTATGGAGAGTGCATCATGACTAAGAATCCGGTTGTTATGTACGAATCCCCGGAGGCGGCAAGCATTCAGACTGTTACCGGATGGGTTGACCGCAACGGTCGTTTTTGGGGTAAAGACGAGCACATGGCCCGCTACGCTGGCAGCACACACCGCATCTGCGATAAGAATCCTGAACATGGGGTTCGCGCCACTAATAGTTATTGCGAAAAGTGCTGGGAAGAGAGCCGCCAGGCAAAGTTTATCTCTTTAGAGAAGAAGGTCTGGTCAGGCGAACCGCTGGTTATCTTCGACAACGACACTTACTTTTTCGATGCTGAATCTCTCGCAGACTACTGCTGGGAAAATAATGTGCTGCCGAGTGAGCTACAGCTGCTTATCTGCGAGCCGAATTACCCACGCGAAATCGACATGGTTGATCATTGCGAAGAGATTATCCCTGACGGCGGCGATCACCACGACATCCCAGAAGCTATCTGGCAGGCGGCTGAAGCGCTGAATAAGGCCATTCGTGAAAGCTCTCCTATCTCATGGTTTGGCGGTGAGTTCGCGGCGATCGTCTCTGATGACATGCTGACAGATGAGCAGAAGGCTGAGATTTTTGCTGAGCGCGCCAGCGCCGTTAAGGATGGTGAATTATGAAAACCTATCTGGTCTGGTGTCCTGATATGGGCGCTGAGCGTGAAGACGCCTGTGAAATAGAGGCTTACGACGCTGAGTCAGCAGCAGGAAAATGGGCGGAAGAAGAAGACATGAACAGTGCTGAATACAGCATAGTCAGCGGTCGCGAAACGCCTGTTGTTTATGTAGCAGAAGATGATGGTCCAGCTCAGGCTTTCAGGGTTAGCGGCGAAGCGGTTCCCACTTATTACGCCCACGCCGTCAGTTCAGGAGATGAATGATGCAGGCATATACGGAAGAGCAGAGAAAGGCGCTGATTGAAGTTGCAAGAAAACGTCTTGGCCAATACCAGGAAATGAACGAAGCGCAAAAGGCCTCTGTAGGGCCACGCGGCGGCATTGAAATTGACTATGACGTGAATATCGCGCTTATGGAAATCGCGCTCGCGTCACTGACGGCAGATCCTGTGGCTATGCGATATCGGCTGGCGCCGCCGCACATGAGAATGCCGGACGGCAGCCCGTTCTACGGGGACTGGAAATTAGTTCCTGATGCTGAAGCTGCTAATCCTGGCGCAAACTATGAGCGCGTCAATCTTTACGCCGCGCCGCCCGCCCCAGCGCTAAGGCTGCCTGATGGGTTTATTGATTCAGGTAAGCAAGACTATCTGTGTGATAGCGCTTATGTGTCAGGAATGATGGCTGGCTGGAATTTTGGAGTTACAGAAGACTCAGAGGGTTTCCAATCATCTTTAGAGCATTACCGCAAGGGTATGCGCGAATATCGGGCTGGGCTGAGAAACAAGAAGCAGGAACCAGTCACCGCGCCGCAGCCGGTGAAGATGCCTAGCCGCATTGCGAATATTAACCTGCGCTCACCGCTTGAAGTCGAGGATATGTGGCGCGACAAACTGAAAAGCGCCGTCCGCGCCGCTGGCTATCAGGTTGAGGAGTGATTATGGAAAAGCTGAATGATTTATTTGCCATAGCGCAGCGTGCTGATGCAAAAGGCAACGTTATTGAATGCGTCAACCCACATGACATCCTCGCCATTGCCCAAGCATTCGAGAAGATGACGCAGCGCGCAGAAGCAGCAGAGGCGAAGCTGGCCGGGCTGGAGCCAACAGGATGGACTCATAACCTGGATGCTGATGCTGCGCTGGTTATGCTGGACCGCATTGATACTCTTGACGCAGCTGACGACGGCAGGATTGAAGACGTTAAGCGCATCATTCGTAAGATGGCAGCAGCGCTGGCGGCACCACAGAACGCAGCACAAAATATTCATGAAATTATTCCAGGCTGGAAGCTCGTGCCGGTTGAGCCGACGCAGGAAATGGTAGACGCATGCTTTGATGCCACCTGCGCCGGCGGCATCCAGAAAGGTTATCGCGCCATGCTGGCAGCAGCACCGGAGGTGAAGTGATGGCGCTCACTAAAAAACAGCGCGCTGAGTTGCGTATGAAATTTGGCGGTCGTTGTGCCTACTGCGGATGTGAACTGCCCGAGAAGGGATGGCATGCCGATCACGTCGAGGCTGCATTGCGAAAATGGGAGTTCGGCCCGCGCCGTCAGGATGGTACGCGACGGACAGTCGCTACAGGCGAACACTGGCGCCCCGAGAATGACGTGATTGAAAATCTGTTTCCGGCGTGTGCTCCTTGCAATCTCTTTAAAGCAACTTTCACTCTGGAGATGTTTAGAGAGCAGATAGCAGCGCAGGCTGAGCGAGCAAGGTTGTATAGCGTCAATTTCCGCACGGCTGAGCGCTTCGGCCAAGTTCAGGTTACGGCATCACCAATCGTTTTCTGGTTCGAACATTACCAGGAGACATCTAATGCCTAAATCCCCCGCCGAACGCAAAGCCGCGCAGCGCGCGCGGCAGTCCGCCAGCGGCGAAAAGAAGCTGGAGCTGAAACTGGATAGTCAGGAAGTCGATATGCTGGCTCAGAACTGCGCCGCACGCCGCCCCGGCCGCGCCCCGTATGAGCTGAACGAGTACATCACTATGCTTATACGCAAAGATAACGCGGAGCTGCAACAGCAGCTTGCAGAGCTGGCAAAGCGACAGTGCGGTAAGTGTGGCGATCGCCTGCCGGTCAGTTCGTGCCCGTTCCAGGGCGAATCGGCATGTTGGGCCACCAGCGGCTGGCTTGAGACTAAATTAAATATCACGCCGTGACATGTCACGGCAGATTTAACCTGTTGCAGCAGGAGTGGAGAAAATAATGAATACAATGTTTTTATTGATGGCCGAATATGAAACCGCTACCGTTCCACTAAGTCAGGTATGCGAAAAATTTTTTGGAATGAAAGCCACGACGGCTGAAAGAAAGGCATCAGAAAATAAATTGCCTATCCCCACTTTCCGCACAGCTGAAAGCCAGAAAGCGCCCCGCATGGTGCATATTGCAGATTTGGCAGATTTCATCGACAGACAGAGGGATGAAAGCAAGGCCATTCATCAGGCTACACGTCAATAATGTGAGCTTCGGTAAGTCAGAATAAACACAGGCGTGAACAGATGAAACTTATCTCTGATTCACGCCGCCGTTTAAAATCCATCCTTCTACCTCAGCCAGTAAATAGAGTTTAGGCCTGGTCCTAATTGCCTTGGGAAACCCCAGCTTGTTGGTATAAGTCCAGATAGTCATTCTCGATGACACCCTAAGCTTTTCCATCACCTCTTTTTCAGAAATCAACTCTATATCAGGCATGACGCCCTCCGCTTCTGCTTAAGTCATATTGTTGTTGATTACTGCCATTTTGCAGGGTATTTTTGCGCAACACGGGACCCCATGAGCACCCCATTCATAGTTAACTTATTGTTTTAGATAAAAAGAACCCCAGCAAGATGGCTGGGGTTTGGTACTTGCAAACATCACGTCATAAGGCGTGCTGCGCGGCAAAATCTGTGGTGATTCAGGCTACCCTGACGGTATTGAGCTGCATCACGCTTTTCATGGCTTCCACCACATCGCTATCCACGCAGTAGCGGCTGAACTCATCCATTTCGGCTTCGGAACACATGGAGACACCGGCTTTTCGGTAACGCATCGGTGAGGTTACGAGGCGGCTGGCAGAGCTGTGAACCTCGCTAAGTCCGCTGTCCAGGAACTTTTGCAGGTTGCTGAGGCGTACGCCAGCACCAGCCATAATGATTGGACCCTCGCTCTGTTCATTAAGTTCCCTTAATAATGCAATTCCGTTTTCCGCGCTCTGCTGCTGGCCGGAAGTCAGAATGCGCGCCACCCCCAGCGCCGTTAGCTCCTCCAGCGCGCGGTTCGGACTGTGGCAGAGATCAAACGCACGATGAAACGTTACCTGCACCCCGTCGCACAGCGCCATAATCTGCCGCATGCGCGAGCGATCGATATGCGCCTCTTCGTCCAGCATGCCAATAACCAGGCCAGGAAACCCCATTTCGCGAATTCTCGCCACGTCGGATTTCATGATCTCAAATTCACGGGCGGTATAGCAGAAGTCGCCGCCGCGCGGTCGGACGATAGGATGAACCGGAATCGATATTTCACGTCGTGCCGCCTCCAGTGAACCGGCTGAAGGCGTCAGGCCGCCTTCGCGCGGTCCGGCGCACAGCTCAACGCGGTCAGCGCCAGCCTGCTGCGCCGTCATGGCGCAATCCACGTCGTAGCAGCAAATTTCCAGTGTGGTCATCAGTTCCTCCTTTCATGACGTCTGGCTCGACACAGGGCGATAAGATAGTCTGATTACAAAATTAGTTTACGTGGAAAACAGCATATGGCATTTAATTTTGACCAACGGATAGACCGTCGTCACAGCGATAGTCTGAAATGGAACAAATATAGTGACCGGGATGTGCTTCCACTGTGGGTGGCGGACACCGATTTCCGCTCGCCGGAGTGCATTATCGAAGCCATAAAAAACCGCGCCGATCATGGCGTTTTTGGTTATGGCGGACGGCCGACGGGATTAATGGAGGCGGCGATCGCGCGCTTTGAACAGCGCTACCAGTGGAAAGTAGAGCCGGAGTGGATTGTGGTACTGCCCGGCGTGGTGAGCGGGCTGAATCTGACGGTGCGCGCCCTGACCCAGCCTGACGAGCGATCCATCGCCCCTTCGCCCATTTATCCGCCGTTTCGCGGCGCGGCGAAGCTGGCGGAGCGCGAACAGATCCATCTGCCGCTGACGTTGCAGGCGGGTCGCTGGGTAGTCGACCTCAGCCAGGCGCCACCCCTGCTGAACGGCAAAGAGAAGCTGTTACTGTTGTGCAACCCGCAAAATCCCGGCGGTACGGTCTATCGCCGCGACGAGCTGGAAGCGCAGCTGGCCTTTGCCCGTCAGCACGATTTGATCGTCTGTTCTGATGAGATCCACTGCGATCTGCTGCTGGAGCCTGGCGTGCAGCACATTCCCTTCGCCAGCCTGAGCGAAGACGCCGCACAGCGCAGCATTACGCTCATCTCCCCCTCCAAGAGTTTCAATATCGCCGGACTTGGCGCTTCGCTGGCGATTATCCCTAATGCTGAACTACGGGCGCGTTTTAAACAGGCGCGCTACGGCATCGTGCCTGAGGTCGATATTCTGGCGCTGGTCGCCGCCGAAGCGGCCTGGCGCGGCGGTGATGACTGGCTGGACGCGCAGCTCGCCTATCTGCGTATTAGCCGCGACCGGCTGCATGCTGCCGTCAATGCGCTACCGGGGCTGACGATGGCCCGACCGGAAGCGACCTACTTAGGCTGGATAGACTGTAACGGGCTGGATGTTGCCAGCCCGGCGCTCTATTTTGAGAAATGGGGCCTGGGCTTTTCGCCCGGACGCGATTTCGGCGACGACCGCTTTGTGCGCTTTAATTTTGGCTGCACGCACGCCACGCTGGAAGAAGCGCTGGTGCGGCTGCGCGCCGCCATCGCCGCGCGCGCTTAACCCGCCTCGCTGGCGACAATCTCCTCCAGTCGCCACGGATGAAATTTTATCGTGGTTTGCCCGTCGGTCACCGCCAGGGTCGGATTAGGTAGCCGGTCGCTTTCGCCCTTTGGCGAACTGGTTTTGAACGAGATGCCCGGCTGCGTCAGCGCATCATCGCTGAGCAGCGCCATCGCGCGCACGCCCAGCGTCTGGTGATCGCCGCGTAGCACAATCTCCACATGCTCAAAGCCTTCGTGGCGATAGCGCTTCTCTCCGGGCCAGGGCAGTTCGATAACGTCCAGCTGCCAGCCGTTGAGCAGCAGTGGCTGATGCAGTTTAAACAGGCAGACAGGCCGCCCGTTGATCATCGCTTCGGAAAACTGCGTCCCTATCTTCAACAGCCCTTCTTTCCAGCGTTCGGCAGTGCTGTTTTGATGACAGCGCACCGCGATATGATCGGCCTCGAGCGCCGCTAAGTTTAATCCGAGGCGGTCTGCGAATTGTTGCAGTGAAGCGCTGAAGCGCGTCAGATCCTCTTCTAAGTCCTGTAATTCAGAGGGAAATGTTGGGTTGGAAATCATAAAACGTCTCTGTTAGTTTAAGTTTTTTAATAAATACAAAGCCCCGCCAGCACTGCTTTGGCCGCGATAAGATGTTAAGAATCATCCGATTTGACCATAATTTTGCGGCAAAACCACGTAATATGCCCTTTTAATTCAGATTTATCCCGACTTCAGGGCCAGTAGTTTCTGGATGAAAAGCAGTTAACTAATTGAAAATAATGACGTTCTTTTATACAATAAGATAACTCTTATTTGCCAGCCAAACAATTGCAGCTTCATCGCCTTTCTTATAGATTTGACCTAACACAACTACAAGGAATGGCTCTATGTTCATGCTCATTGTTGTCGCAGTCCTGATCGCACTGATGGGATTTGCAATTTCCCGCCACTGGAAGGTGCGTGAAGACAAAAGCGTCAAAAATCCTCGTCGTCATCTGCGCCGTCGCTAATCTCTGTTTCGGGAAACCGGCCTGACGCCGTTTCCCCGCACGCCCTCTTGCGCGGCGGCTGCTGACGCAACGAGACATTTCACGTATACTTCCCCTCTTCTTTTTTCCATTCTGCGCGGCCTGCGGGCGCGTCGGCAGGGTGAGGACAACGGCTCGCTGCGCGGCAGACGGGCCTTTTAGCAGATGAAGGTAATGCGGTGAATATTCAGGCTCTTCTTTCCGAAAAAGTCAGTCAGGCGATGATTTTAGCCGGTGCGCCGGTCGACTGCGACCCTCAGGTTCGTCAGTCCGCCAGGGTTCAGTTTGGGGACTATCAGGCGAACGGCATTATGGCCGTTGCAAAAAAGCTGGGTCAGGCGCCGCGACAGCTGGCTGAAAGCGTGATTACGCATCTTGACCTGAAAGGCATCGCCAGCAAAGTGGAGATCGCCGGGCCGGGCTTTATCAATATTTTTCTCGACCGCGACTGGCTGGCCGCCCAGGCGAAGCTGGCGCTAACGCAGCCGCGCCTGGGCGTTGCCGCCGTTGAACCGCAAACTATCGTTGTTGACTACTCTGCGCCGAACGTGGCGAAAGAGATGCACGTCGGCCATGTCCGCTCCACCATTATCGGCGACGCCGCGGTGCGCACGCTGTCGTTTCTTGGTCACAACGTCATCCGCGCTAACCACGTCGGCGACTGGGGCACCCAGTTCGGCATGCTGATCGCCTACCTTGAGAAGCAGCAGAACGAGCATCATGAAGATATCGCGCTGGCAGACCTCGAAGCCTTCTACCGTGAAGCGAAGCGCACCTACGACGAAGACGAAGCTTTCGCCGAGCGCGCGCGCGCCTATGTCGTTAAGCTGCAGGGCGGCGACGAATATTGCCGCGCCATGTGGAAGAAGCTGGTTGATATCACCATGGGTCAGAACCAGCTGATCTATGACCGTCTGAACGTGACGTTGACGCGCAAGGACGTAATGGGCGAAAGCCTCTATAACGATATGCTGCCGGGCATCGTCGAGGATCTGCGCGCCAAAGGGCTGGCGGTGACCAGCGAAGGCGCGACCGTCGTGTTCCTGGACGAGTTCAAGAATAAAGAAGGCGAGCCGATGGGGGTCATCATTCAGAAGAAAGATGGCGGCTACCTCTACACCACAACCGATATCGCCTGCGCCAAATATCGCTATGAGACGCTACATGCCGACCGCGTGCTTTACTACATCGATTCACGTCAGCACCAGCATCTGCAGCAGGCGTGGACCATCGTTCGCAAGGCGGGCTATGTGCCGGAATCCGTTCCGCTGGAGCATCACGCTTTCGGCATGATGCTGGGCAAAGATGGCCGTCCGTTCAAAACCCGCAGCGGCGGCACCATTAAACTGGCCGATCTGCTGGAAGAGGCGCACGATCGCGCGCTGACGCTGGTGCGCGAGAAGAACCCGGAAATGGATGAAGCGGAGCTGCAGCAGCTGGCAGAAGTGGTCGGCATCGGCGCCGTGAAGTATGCCGATCTGTCGAAAAGCCGCACCACCGATTACATCTTCGACTGGGACAACATGCTGGCGTTTGAGGGCAATACCGCGCCTTATATGCAGTACGCCTATACTCGCGTGCTCTCGGTATTCCGTAAAGCGGGCGTCGAGGTTGACAGCATTGACGCGCCGCTGGCTATTACCGAAGATCGCGAAGCGCAGCTGGCGACGCGTCTGCTGCAGTTTGAAGAGACTATTATTCAGGTGGCGCGCGACGGCACGCCGCATGTTATGTGCGCCTATCTCTACGATCTGGCTGGTCTCTTCTCTGGCTTCTATGAGCACTGCCCCATCCTCAGCGCGGAAGATGAGGCCACGCGCCAGAGCCGCCTGCAGCTAGCAGCGCTGACGGCGAAGACGCTGAAGCAGGGCCTGGATACCTTGGGTATTAAGACCGTAGAACGGATGTAAAACAAAAACCCCGCGCAAGCGGGGTTTTTGTTTTTGGCTTGTTGCCGATGCGGGTAGTCTGGCCCGATCGCAAAGTCGCTCAAGGCATCCATGCTCGCTCGGCCCGCGACATCCTTGTCGCGGGACGCTTTGCTCTTCAGCCCAGACTACCCGCACAGTTAACTTTTGCGCGCGCTTTAAGTTCCGCCTCGTTCACCTTCAGTTCTGGTAATTGACCATCACTTCGCTGCTCAGCACCTGCAGGCCCGGCGGCAACGCCCCCCTGCCCGCCACGCCAAACACCATATAGAGCGTTTCGCCCGCGTCGAGCTGCGCCAGTTCGCGCGTCGCGCCGCTGCCGCCCTCCAGCGTAGCGCAACGCTGCGCGCCGCACAGCCGGACCTGTAAACCCGACGGCGCAGGGCCGGTGAGCTGATAACGCCAGTTAATAATATTAACCGAGCCGGAAATCCCCGGCGGCGCGCGCAGCGGCTTTGACCGGACCCAGCCGCCGCGGTTGCTTAACGCCGGGCCGCTGACGCTGGCCTGCCACGCGCCCGAGGCGGCGTAAAGCGGCAAAGCCGTCAGCGACAGCAGCGCCAGCCCCCAGCACCAGCGGCGCATTATTTGCCCCCGATGGTGGCGGTCATACGGATCTGGCGGTTGTCGGTCAGCTCCATATTGGAGAGCACCACCAGCTGCGGCAGATTGCGGCGCAGGAAGCGCGCCAGCAGCGCGCGCAGCGGATGGTTGACCAGCAGTACCGGCGGCGCGCCCAGCATCTCCTGACGTTGCAGCGCAGCCTGCGCCTGCTCCAGCAGCCGGTCAGCCAGACCCGGCTCCAGCCCGCCGCCGCCCTGCAGCGCCTGCAGCAGCAGACGTTCCAGCGTGGTATCAAGGCCGATCACCTGCACCTCGTCATTGCCAGGGAACCACTGCTGCGTAATGGCGCGGCCCAGGGCTACGCGCACCACGCTGGTCAGTTCCTGCGGATCGTTCTGCACCGGTGCGTGCTCCGCCAGAGTTTCGATAATCGTACGCATATCGCGAATAGAGACGCGCTCGGTCAGCAGGTTTTGCAGCACCTTGTGCAGCGTGGTCAGGGTTATCACGCCCGGCACCAGATCTTCCGTCAGCTTCGGCATCTCCTGGCTGACGCGATCGAGCAGCTGCTGCGCCTCCTGACGGCCAAAAAGCTCGCTGGCGTACTGGCCAATCAGGTGGTTAAGGTGCGTTGCCACCACGGTACTCGCTTCCACCACGGTAAAGCCCTGGATCTGCGCCTGCTCTTTCAGCGCGCTGTCGATCCAGATGGCGGCCAGACCGAATGCCGGATCGACAGTCGCCTCGCCCGGCAGCGTGCCCGCCGCCGTTCCGGGGTTGATCGCCATCCAGCGGCCAGGATAGGCGTCGCCGCTGCCAATCTCTACCCCTTTCATCAGAATGCGGTAGCGCGCGGGCGGCAGCTCCATATTGTCGCGAATATGCACCACCGGCGGCAGAAAGCCGACATCCTGCGCCACCTTTTTACGGATGCTGCGGATACGGCCCAGCAGCTCACCGTTCTGCGTGTGATCCACCATCGGGATCAGACGATAGCCGACTTCCATTCCCAGCGTATCTTCCAGCTGCACATCGGTCCAGGACGCCTCGGTATTGGCTGGCGTATCTGAAGGTTTCATGATGGAGCTGCTGGCGGCTTCCGGATTCTTCTTCGCCTCCATCTCACGGCCGCGCATCCACCATGCCAGGCCGAGCAGCGCGCCGGTAAAGAGCAGGAACACAAAGTTCGGCATGCCGGGCACCAGGCCCAGCAGACCGAGCACGCCGGCGCTCAGCAGCATTACGCGTGGGTTTTTAAACAGCTGCCCCACCATCTGCTCGCCGACATCCTGATCGGTGCCGACGCGAGTCACGATGACGCCCGCCGCGGTGGAGATCACCAGCGCCGGGATCTGCGCTACCAGACCGTCACCGATAGTCAGCAGCGTGTAGGTTTCCGCAGCATGGCCAATATCCATACCGTGTTGCACGACGCCCACCAGCAGACCGCCGATGATATTAATTACCATGATAAGAATGCCGGCGATGGCGTCGCCGCGTACGAACTTACTCGCACCGTCCATCGAACCGTAGAAGTCCGCTTCCTGCGTCACCTCGGTACGTCGCTTTTTCGCCTCCTCTTCGCCGATCAGGCCCGCGTTAAGATCGGCGTCGATCGCCATCTGTTTACCCGGCATGCCGTCCAGCACGAAGCGCGCGCCCACTTCCGCGATACGCCCCGCACCCTTGGTGATAACCATAAAGTTAATGACCACCAGGATGACGAACACCACGATACCGATAGCAAAGTTGCCGCCGACAAGGAAGTGGCCGAACGCTTCTACTACGCGTCCCGCCGCGCTGCCGCCGGTATGGCCATCCATCAGGATGATACGCGTCGAGGCGACGTTCAGCGCCAGTCGCAGCAGCGTCGAGAAAAGCAGGATGGTGGGAAAGGCGGCGAACTCCAGCGTGCGCTGGGTGAACATCGCCACCAGCAGCACCATAATCGAGAGCGCGATGTTAAAGGTGAACAACAGATCGAGGATGAAGGAGGGCAGCGGCAGCACCATCATCGACAGGATCATCATAATCAACACAGGGCCGGCAAGTACCTGCCACTGTGTCTCTTTCAGGTTGTTCGGTAAACGCAGTTTTGCGGCCAGGTTAGCCATCGTTTCGCTTCTCTCCTGCAAAGTCCATCTCTGCCGGAACCGGCAGGTTTTTCGGTTTGTTCGGGATCAGGCCGCCTTCGCGCTTCCAGCGGCGCAGCTGCCAGACCCAGGCCAGCACTTCCGCCACCGCCGCGTAGAGCGCGCCGGGGATCTGCTGACCAATCTCTGTATGCCGGTAGAGCGCGCGCGCCAGCGGCGGCGCCTCCAGCAGCGGTATGCGGTGTTCTGCGGCAAGTTCGCGGATCTTTAACGCCACCTCGCCCGCCCCTTTCGCCACCACTTTCGGCGCGCTCATCTTTTTCTCGTTGTACTGCAGCGCCACGGAGTAGTGCGTCGGGTTGGTGACGATAACGTCAGCTTTGGGCACATCGGCCATCATGCGGCGGCGCGCGGCGGCGCGCATCGCCTGGCGGATACGCCCTTTTACGTGCGGGTCGCCTTCCTGCTGTTTAAATTCGTCGCGGATCTCCTGGCGCGACATGCGCAGCTTTTTGTAATGGCTGTAGAGCTGCCAGAAAACGTCATAGCCCACCATGGGGATCAGGCCAAGCACCACCAGCGCGCAGCAGGCGGCGATCATCCCCAGCCCATGCATCAGCGCGTTGGTGGGCGACTGGCTGACCAGGCGCAGCATCTCGCTCCAGTGCGACCAGATGTACCAGCCGCCTACGCTCCCCACCAGCACCGCTTTCAGAATGCCTTTGAACAGCTCGGTCCAGGCCTGAGCGGCGAACATGCGGGAAAAACCCGGCAGCGGGTTAAGCTTTTTAAAATCCATCTTGATCGATTTGCCGCTGATCACGATACCGCCCAGCAGCATCGGTGCGGCGATCGCTACCAGCACCAGCCCGCCCAGCAACGGCAACAACGCCATCACCGCCTGGCCAATCAGACTGCTGATATGGCCGATGATCAGCTTGCTGTCGTTCACCATGCCGTGGTCGAAACGCAGCCCGGAAGCGACCATCGCCGCCAGCTGGCGCGCCATCATCGTGCCGCCCAGCCAGAGGATCATAAGACCCGCCAGCAGCATCAGCACCGACGTCAGCTCGCGCGAACGCGGAATCTGTCCCTCCTCACGCGCTTTTTCAAGTCGGTGGGGTGTGGGCGATTCTGTTTTGTCCTCGTCGCTCTCTTCAGCCACGACAAACCTCAGTGGGTGGGAATTCTGAGCACAGCATGCCAAAGTACGCGGCAGTTAAAGCGGGGATTAAGCGGAGAAAAAGCGAGTTAATTTCGCCATAAGGCAAACGCGTATCGCTCGGGAGGCGTTGCGCCTCCCGAGCGGGGGGTAAAACCAGCCTCAGAAACCCAGGCTGTCCAGCAGGTCGTCTACCTGATCCTGACTGGAAACGATGCCCGGCGCATCGGCATGAATTTGCGGGCCGTTCAGCAGGCTCGAGCTTTGCTGACGCTGCTCGGCGCTGACTTCCGGCATATTCTCCAGCAGCACCATCAGCAGCTGACGCTCAATTTCCTGAATCACATCCATCATGCGCTTGATCACCTGGCCCGTAAGGTCCTGGAAATCCTGCGCCATCATGATTTCGAGCAGCTGCTTGTTGGTAAATGAGGTGTGCCCCGGCACCGCAGAAAGAAACTCGCGAGTATCCGAAACCAACTCACGGGCATCCGCCAGCTCAATCGGGTTCTCGAACCATGCGTCCCAGCGGCCTTTCAGCTGGCTGGCACCGGCCTCCATTTTGTCCTGATGCGGCTGCGCGGCTTCAACGCAGTTAAGAGCGCGGTCGGCAGCCTGCGCGGTCATCTGTACGACATAATCCAGACGGTCGCGCGCGTCGGGGATCGCCTCCGCCGCTTCGGCAATCGCCTGATCCAGTCCCAGTTCGCGCAGGCTGTCGCGCAGCATACGGGTCAGAGAGCCGATCCGGGTAATGATGTCTTGCGCCGTGGCGGCATCCTCAGTTGATTTCGGAAGGTTGCTCATCACATCTCCTTACATACCCAGTTTTTCGAAGATTTTGCCTAACTTCTCTTCCAGCGTGGCGGCGGTGAAAGGCTTCACCACGTAGCCGCTGGCGCCGGCCTGCGCGGCCGCGATAATGTTCTCTTTTTTCGCTTCCGCGGTTACCATCAGCACCGGCAGCTGGCCCAGCGTGCCGTCGGCGCGAATGGTCTGCAGCAGCTGCAGGCCATCCATGTTCGGCATATTCCAGTCGGAGATGACGAAGTCGAAGCCGCCCGCGCGCAGTTTAGAGAGCGCATCAACGCCGTCTTCCGCCTCTTCGACGTTATTGAATCCCAGCTCTTTCAGCAGGTTACGCACAATACGACGCATCGTGTTGAAGTCGTCAACCACCAAAAAGCGCATGTTTTTATCAGCCATAATTACTCCTGTGTTATCTCGCCCGGCAGGACGGGCCTGTTAAATACGCAGTGCCTGTCCGGCGCTAATTTTTGCCAGCATATGCTGGCTGACGTTGCCTAAATCCACGACTTCGCTCACACCGCCGCTGGCGATGGCTTCTCGCGGCATACCAAATACCACGCAGGACGCTTCGCTCTGTGCGATGGTCCAGGCGCCGGCGCGGTGCATTTCCAGCATGCCCGCCGCGCCGTCGTTGCCCATACCGGTAAGGATGACCCCTACCGCGTTACGTCCGGCGTTGATGGCTACCGATTTGAACAACACATCCACGGAGGGCTTGTGGCGGTTCACCGGCGGCCCTTCATTCAGTTTCACTACATAGTTCGCCCCGCTGCGCGCCAGCTCCATATGCATCGCGCCCGGCGCGATATAGGCGTGCCCCGGCAAAATGCGCTCGCCATCTTCCGCCTCTTTCACCGTAATCTGGCAGAGCTTATTGAGACGCTCGGCGAAGGATTTGGTGAAACCCGGCGGCATATGCTGGGTGATCATCAGCGCAGGGCTGGTCGGCGGCAGCGGCTGCAGCACGTGACGAATCGCTTCGGTGCCGCCGGTCGACGAGCCGATGGCGATCAGCTTTTCGCTACTGAGCAGCGGACCCGCTTTTAAGGTTAACGGTGCCGGCATCGTCGGACGGGCGTGCAGTCGCGCGCGCGCCGCCGCGCGGATCTTGTCGGCGATCATCTGGCTGTAGGCCAGCATCCCTTCGCGAATGCCGAGCTGCGGTTTGGTGACAAAATCCACCGCTCCCAGCTCCAGCGCGCGCAGCGTGATCTCCGAGCCTTTGCCGGTCAGCGACGAAACCATGACCACCGGCATCGGACGCAGACGCATCAGTTTTTCCAGAAAGTCGAGGCCGTCCATGCGCGGCATCTCCACGTCCAGCGTCAGCACCTGCGGGTCGTACTGCTTGATTAAATCGCGCGCGACCAGCGGATCGGGCGCGGTAGCCACCATCTCCATATCGGGATGACTGTTGATGATCTCGGTCATCAGCTGTCGCATCAGCGCGGAGTCATCCACGCACATTACGGTGATTTTGCTCATCGTCTTTCCTTCGTCAGTCCATAGACGGTTTGTCCGCGCAGCCAGAACTCTTTGCTAATCTGACTGAAGTTCTCTGAGTGACCGGCAAAGAGCAGACCGCCCGGCTTCAACAGGGGAACAAAACGACGCAGAATCTTCTCCTGCGTCTCTTTATCGAAATAGATCATTACGTTGCGGCAGAAGATCGCATCAAACGGCCCCGGTAGCGCCCACTCGTTCGCCAGCAGGTTGAGCTGGGCGAAGCTGACGCTGTGCGCCAGTTCCGGGCGTACGCGCACCATGCCAGCATGCGGGCCGGTGCCGCGCAGGAAAAAGCGCTGCAGCTGCTGCGGCGACAGCGTGCGCAGCTCCTCCTGGCGATAGACGCCGGCGACCGCTTTCTCCAGCACCTGGGTATCGATATCGCTGGCGTGCACCTGAAACTTGCCCGGCCCGGCGCCCAGCGTTTCCGCCAGCGTCATCGCGATCGAGTAAGGCTCTTCGCCGGTCGAGGCCGCCGCGCACCAGACGTTAAAGCTGCCTGAACGCTTACGCGCATGCTCCGCCAGAATCGGGAAATGGTGCGCCTCGCGGAAAAATGCCGTCAGGTTGGTGGTCAGCGCATTGATAAAAGCCTGCCACTCCGCGCTGTTGACGTCGTTCTCCAGCAGAGCCAGATAGCGGCCAAAGTCATCAATGTTCAGCGTGCGCAGACGGCGCACCAGACGGTTGTAGACCATTTCGCGCTTGTGGTCGGCCAGCACAATGCCAGCTCGCTGATAGATCAGCTGGCTGATACGACGAAAGTGTGTATCCGAAAGCGGCAGGCGCTGTACCATCTGCGAGAGCATGGTTGTCGCTTCGTTTTGATCCAGTAGCGTCGATTTCTTCATTTCAGGTCACCTGGCACTGTACTTAATTCATTAGATTCTGCTGCTATGCCGGGCGGCGTTGCCGCCGACCCGGCCATCCAGGCGATTAAAAGGTTTCCCAGTTGTCGTCGCTACGACCGACCGCCGCGCGGGAAGCCGCTACTGGCGCATCCAGACGTAGACTTTTCGACGCCGTAGTTCTGTTAACGGCCTGGCCGACAAATTCTTTACCGATATTGAACACAGAAACCGCCTGTTTCAGTCGGCTGGCCTGATCTTCCAGCGATGCGGCCGCCGAAGCAGACTCTTCCACCAGCGCGGCGTTCTGCTGCGTGACACGATCCATCTCCGTTACCGCCAGACCGACCTGGTCGATGCCGCGGCTCTGCTCGTCCGACGCCGAGGCGATTTCGCCCATGATGTCGGTTACGCGCGTTACTGCGCTGACAATCTCACCCATGGTTTCGCCTGCGCTTTCTACCAGCTGCGAGCCGGCATTGACGCGGTTCACCGAGTCTTCAATCAGCGACTTGATCTCTTTCGCCGCCTGGGCGCTGCGCTGCGCCAGGCTGCGCACCTCGCCCGCCACCACGGCGAAGCCGCGGCCCTGCTCGCCCGCACGCGCCGCTTCTACTGCCGCGTTCAGCGCAAGAATGTTGGTCTGGAAGGCGATGCCGTCGATGACGCTGGTGATATCGGCAATCTTCTTCGAGCTGCCGGCGATGTCGCTCATGGTTTTCACCACGCCATCCACCACCTTGCCGCCCTGCTGCGCGGTTTCCGAGGCGTTAAGCGCCAGCTGAGAGGCCTGACGGGCGTTCTCGGCGTTCTGCTTCACGGTCGCGGTCAGCTGCTCCATGCTGGCAGCGGTCTGCTCCAGCGACGCCGCCTGCTCCTCGGTACGGGAAGAGAGATCGTTATTGCCGACGGCGATTTCGCTGGCACCGGTATAGATAGCGTCCGCGCCGTCGCGTACGGTAGAGACGGTGCGCGCCAGCTCCTGCTGCATATGCTGCAGCGCCCCGAGCAGATCGCCCAGTTCGTTGCGTACGCTAAAGTTAACCGGCTGCGTCAGATCGCCGCGCGCAATATGGCGGATATGCTCAATGCTCTGCTTCAGCGGAGCGATCAGCGAGCCGCGCATTACCGTCCAGACCAGCAGGCTTATCAGCAGCGATACGATCACCAGTCCGAGCGCCATCATGATGGCGTGGTCGTAAGCGATGTTATTGGTCTCGACACCCTGCTGCGCCAGCAGCTGGTTATGGCTCTGCCAGGCGTTATAGTCTTTCTGGAATTTATCCTGAAAACCCTGGGTCGGCTGGTCGACGAAGCCTTTGAAATTGCCTGTGCCGAGAAACCCAATCAGTTCGGCCAGCGCGTCGCGATAGGCTTTGTAGTTTGCCTGCAGAGCCACCACGTTATCTGCGGTTTTACCCTGTTCAGATAAGTTCGCGTTAAAGTCGGCGAACCCCTGATCGGCTACCTTCAGCTCCTCGTTAGCCAGCGCTACCAGATCCTGCACCGTCGCGCCGGAACCGGCGTGTTGGCTGTCCAGCAGATAGCGGATCCCGGCCCGGTTCAGCGTGTTGCGCGCCTGAACCAGGGAAACCCATGAGGTGCCCATCGCCTGTTGCAGCGTCGCGAGACGCTGGTTATAGGCAAAATTCTCTTTGTCGGCTTTCACCGTTTTAAAAAAAGCGCTTCCGGAAATGAGCTGTAGCACGATAAACAGCGCCAGCACACTCAGCAGGCCAGAGACAACGCGTACTCGATTAAACATAAACACCTCATTGGTTGGCGGAACGCATCAGTTATCGGCGTTAGTGAAGGGATCTTTATGTGGCTAAGGCGGGATTAACGCCGCAGGCGTTAAAAAAGAGAGGTCGCCAGCATTCGGGCGCGATCGGGGCGGAAACAGGCGGAAGACAAAGAGGCCCGCGTCCCTGCGGGCAGAAGATTTCAGGTTAAAAGGTTTCCCAGTTTTCCCCGGAGGCGGATGCCGCCGCCGCCTGGCGCGCAGGCGCGGTCGCAAGCGTGCGCGCTGCGATACGCGGTGCCTGGGTGGCTCGCGGGATCTTGAAGACCGCCACCGACTGGCTCAGGCGGCTCGCCTGCGACTCCAGCGACGCGGCCGCCGAGGCGGACTCCTCCACCAGCGAGGCGTTCTGCTGCGTGACGCGATCCATCTCGGTTACCGCCAGACCAACCTGGTCAATGCCGCGGCTCTGCTCGTCCGACGCCGAGGCGATTTCACCCATAATGTCGGTTACGCGCGTCACTGCGCCAACGATCTCGCCCATGGTGTCGCCCGCGGTGCCCACCAGCTGCGAACCGGCGTTAACGCGATTCACCGAGTCTTCAATCAGCGACTTGATCTCTTTTGCCGCCTGGGCGCTGCGCTGCGCCAGACTGCGCACCTCGCCCGCCACCACGGCGAAGCCGCGGCCCTGCTCGCCCGCGCGCGCCGCTTCTACCGCGGCGTTCAGCGCCAGAATATTGGTCTGGAAGGCGATGCCGTCGATAACGCCGGTGATATCGGCGATCTTCTTCGAGCTGCCGGCGATGTCGCTCATGGTTTTCACCACGCCGTCTACTACCTCGCCGCCCTTACGCGCGGTTTCCGAGGCGCTCAGCGCCAGCTGCGACGCCTGACGGGCGTTCTCGGCGTTCTGCTTCAC
>NZ_DJDN01000035.1:0-14161 GCF_002431095.1 Pantoea sp. UBA5923
GTTACGTTGAAATTGCTCTTTCGCCATGGCGATAATCCTTACTGTTATGCCTTCATCATTGATGAAGGCATCTGTTCACAATTTTTAAACCGTAGCCTTATTTGCTACGAGCTTCAATAACGGCCTGAGCGACGTTGTTCGGCGCATCATCGTACTTCAGGAACTCCATGGAGTAAGAAGCACGGCCTTTCGTCAGAGAACGCAACTGCGTCGCGTATCCGAACATTTCAGACAGCGGAACTTCAGCGTGAATCTGAACGCCGGTAGCGTTAGATTCCTGCCCTTTCAGCATACCACGACGACGGCTCAGGTCACCGATGACGTCACCGGTGTTCTCTTCCGGAGTCTCTACTTCAACCTTCATGATCGGCTCAAGCAGTACCGGCTGCGCTTTCTTAAAGCCATCTTTAAAGGCGATAGAAGCGGCCAGTTTAAACGCCAGCTCTGAGGAGTCCACGTCATGGTAAGAACCGAAGTGCAGACGCACGCCCAGATCAACAACTGGATAACCTGCCAGCGGGCCAGATTTCAGCTGTTCCTGGATGCCTTTGTCAACCGCAGGGATGTATTCGCCAGGAATCACACCACCTTTGATGTCGTTGACAAATTCGTAGCCTTTCGGGTTTGAACCCGGCTCCAGCGGGTACATGTCGATAACAACATGACCGTACTGACCGCGACCACCAGACTGCTTAGCGTGCTTACCTTCGATGTCGGTAACTTTAGAGCGAATCGCTTCGCGGTAAGCTACCTGCGGTTTGCCCACGTTCGCTTCAACGTTGAATTCACGCTTCATGCGGTCAACGATGATGTCGAGGTGCAGCTCACCCATACCGGCGATGATGGTCTGGTTAGACTCTTCGTCAGTCCATACGCGGAATGACGGGTCTTCTTTAGCCAGACGACCCAGAGCCAGACCCATTTTTTCCTGGTCAGCTTTGGTTTTCGGCTCAACGGCGATAGAGATTACCGGCTCCGGGAACTCCATACGTTCCAGGATGATCGGGTTGTTCGGATCACACAGGGTATCACCGGTGATCACGTCTTTCAGACCGATCGCTGCTGCGATGTCGCCTGCGCGAACTTCGCTGATCTCTTCACGCTTGTTGGCGTGCATCTGTACGATACGGCCAAAACGCTCACGAGCAGATTTCACTGAGTTCAGTACGGTGTCACCTGAGTTAACCACGCCAGAGTACACGCGGAAGAAGGTCAGGTTACCCACGAACGGGTCGTTGGCGATTTTGAACGCCAGCGCAGAGAACGGCTCGCTGTCGTCAGCGTGACGCTCAGCCGGAGTATCTTTACCGTCGTCCAGCATACCGTTGATCGCAGGAACGTCAGTCGGTGCCGGCAGGTATTCAACCACGGCATCCAGCATCGCCTGAACACCTTTGTTCTTGAACGCAGAACCACAGGTAACCAGGATGATTTCGTTGCGCAGTACGCGCTGACGCAGAGCAGTTTTGATCTCTTCTTCGCTCAGCTCTTCGCCGCTGAAGAATTTCTCCATCAGCTCTTCAGAAGCTTCTGCTGCAGCTTCGATCAGCTTGCCGCGCCACTCTTCAGCCAGTTCCTGCATCTCAGCCGGGATATCTTCGTAAACGAAGGTAACGCCCTGGTCAGCATCGTTCCAGTTGATGGCTTTCATTTTGATCAGATCAACTACGCCGGTGAAGTTCTCTTCAGCGCCGATTGCCAGCTGCAGCGGAACCGGAGTCGCGCCCAGACGGGATTCGATCTGACCAACAACTTTCAGGAAGTTCGCGCCCATACGGTCCATTTTGTTAACGAACGCGATACGCGGAACTTTATATTTGTTTGCCTGACGCCATACGGTCTCAGACTGCGGCTGCACGCCACCTACAGCACAGTAAACCATTACTGCGCCATCGAGCACACGCATAGAACGTTCTACTTCGATGGTGAAGTCAACGTGTCCCGGGGTGTCGATGATGTTGATACGGTGCGGCTCAAACTGCTTAGCCATACCGGACCAGAATGCGGTGGTCGCTGCAGACGTGATGGTGATACCACGCTCCTGCTCCTGCGCCATCCAGTCCATGGTCGCTGCGCCATCATGCACTTCACCGATTTTGTGGTTAACACCGGTGTAGAACAGGATACGCTCGGTAGTTGTGGTTTTACCGGCGTCGATGTGTGCGCTGATACCAATGTTACGGTAGCGCGCAATGGGTGTTGTACGAGCCATTTGATTCCTCTGATTCTCGGGCGTTCAAAATTAGTCGAACCCAGCGGGTTAGCATTTTGCACGCCCGCTGGTTTAACAACAACTACGTGGCGATTACCAGCGGTAGTGAGCGAACGCCTTGTTGGCTTCTGCCATGCGGTGAACGTCTTCACGTTTCTTAACTGCAGTACCTTTGTTTTCTGCAGCGTCAGAAAGTTCGTTCGCCAGGCGGAGAGCCATAGATTTATCACCGCGTTTACGAGCAGCTTCTACGATCCAGCGCATTGCCAGAGCATTACGACGAACCGGACGGACTTCTACTGGAACCTGATAAGTAGAACCACCAACGCGACGTGACTTAACTTCGACAGTCGGGCGCACGTTTTCGAGGGCTACTTCAAAGGCTTCCAGCTCGTTTTTACCAGAACGCTGAGCCAGGGTCTCAAGCGCAGTATAAACGATTGATTCAGCAGTAGATTTTTTACCATCTACCATCAGGATATTTACAAATTTGGCCAGCAGCTCTGATCCGAACTTAGGATCCGGCAGAATTTTACGCTGACCAATGACGCGACGACGTGGCATGGAAATACTCCGTTGTTAATTCAGGATTGTCCAAAACTCTACGAGTTTAGTTTGACATTTAAGTTAAAACGTTTGGCCTTACTTAACGGAGAACCATTAAGCCTTTGGCTTCTTCACGCCATACTTGGAGCGAGCCTGCTTACGGTCTTTAACACCTGAGCAGTCCAGCGCGCCACGAACGGTGTGGTAACGCACACCTGGCAGGTCTTTAACACGACCGCCACGGATCAGGATCACGGAGTGTTCCTGCAGGTTATGACCTTCACCGCCGATATAGGAGGTAACTTCAAAACCGTTAGTCAGACGAACACGGCAAACTTTACGCAGTGCTGAGTTCGGTTTTTTCGGAGTGGTGGTGTACACACGAGTACAAACACCACGTTTTTGCGGGCAAGCTTCCAGCGCAGGCACGTTGCTCTTTGCAACTTTGCGTACGCGTGGTTTGCGAACCAGCTGGTTAACTGTTGCCATTAAATAGCTCCTGGATTAGCTTTTGCTTCGTAAACACGTAATAAATCGCCTCGTATTACTACGAGGACGCAGAATTTTAGGGCTGAGCCAATAGGGTGTCAAGAAATAACCAGGCTTTACGACATTACCAGGTCATCTGCTGCTGATGTTTTTCAGTGAGCGCGACGAAACCAGTATAGTCCACCGGCCTTACTTTGGCTGAAATTTGACCACCAAGCCCGCGCGCGGTCACATCTTCCGTCAGGACCCATAAGGCCGCAGGCGAGGCGAGAAGCTGGCTCAACGCGCTGCTGCCTTCCAGCGCGCCCAGCACGCCGTCCTGCAACAACAGCAAATCGTCTTCCGCCGTCAGCAACAGCAGTAGCGTATTGAGGTCGCTGTAATAAGGTGAATGCATCAGGGTGTGCAACATAGCGCGCTCTTAAAAGGTGATGATGCGATCGTAGGTCGCTAACTGTTGCCGCAGCGCTGCGGCATCCAGAATGCCGACGTCCAGCACGCGCGCGCCCTCTTCCGCCAGGCCGCGTTCGCGCAACGCCTCGCGGCTGATATAGCAATGTTCAATATCATACAGCGCCAGCACGCCAAACGTGGCGGCGTGATTGCGGGCCAGAATAATTTCCGGCTGCTGGCCGGGCGTCAGCTGCAGTACCCCGTCGCCAATAAAGAACAGGCCTATCGACTCGCTCAGCGCGCCGGTCGCCAGCGCGGCATCGAGCCCTTCGCGGCCAGCGCTGCTGCCGTGTGGCGCGCGGGTAAAAACAAAGGCGACGCGATTCATTAAAACTGCACCAGTCGATCGCAGCCAAGCGCGGCTTCCGCCAGCGCGCCCAGACCGCTGAGTTCAAACCCCGGCTGTAAGTTGCTGCCTGCCAGCTGCAGCCGCTCCGCCTCCTGCGCATCGGTAACGCCGCGGCGCAGCGCGGCGGCTACGCAAATATTCAACGCCACGCCCTGCTCTTCATGCAGCGCAAGCCAGGCGCGCACGATATCCGCCTCGTCGCTGGCCGGCGCGGTCAGCTCATTGGCGTTCAGCACGCCCTCGCGGTAAAAGAAAACGCTCTGCAGCTGATGACCGGCGGCCAGCAGCGCGCGGGCGAACAGCAAGGCGCTGCTCGCCTGCTGCGTGCCGTAAGCCGGGCCGGTCACCAGCAGGGTATAACGCATCAGCGCTCCTGCCCCTGAAAGTCCCCGCTCTTAAACTGGCGGATATAGAGGTAAACGGTGTGCTTGGAGATATTGAGGCGATCCGCAACCTGATTGATCGCGTCTTTAATATCGAAGATGCCTTTCTCATAAAGATTCAGCACGATCTGGCGGTTCTTGGCGTTGTTGGAGACGTTGCGATCGGCGCTCACCTCTTCAATGGTGAACTCCAGCGTCTGCGTCACCAGATCTTCTACCGAGCTGGCGAAGTTAACGTTCGAATCTACCTGATGCATTTCTGGCGGCATAAAGGTCGACATTATCTGCGAGAAAGGCACATCGAGGTTCATATTGATGCACAACAGCCCAATCACGCGCTGCTGCCGGTTACGTATTGCGATGGTGACCGACTTCATCAGCACGCCGCTTTTGGCGCGGGTGAAGTAGGCGCGGGAAACGTTGCTATCTGCGCCGTGCATATCGTGCAGCATGCGCAGCGCCAGATCGGTAATCGGCGAGCCCACTTTACGACCGGTATGTTCGCCGTTAGCGATACGCACCGCCGAACATTTCAGATCTTCCAGCGAGTGCAGCACGATTTCGCAGTGCGAACCAATCAGCATCGCCAGGCCGTCGACGACTGCCTCATAAGATTTGAGGATATCGTAGTCCGCTTGCTCGAACGGACGCTGCTCCAGTAAATCGAAGTCGCTCAGTTCGCCGGGATTGAATGGATTTGACATCGAAGACATTACCCTAAATGGCTGGAGCCTGTCTCAGCGCAGCGGGCAGACTCTTTTTATTGGGAAAGTTATGCAGGGGATAGTCTGGCAAATGTCGCACGCTTATGCCAGAGCTTTGTCACAGGCGGGAAATGAAACCGCCGCCCGAAGGCGGCGGCAGACAGATTATTGAGATTTCTTCGCGTCGGCGGCAGGCGCCTGCGCTTTCTCATCTGCTTTAGGCGCCGGTTTGATGTCGAGCAGTTCAACATCGAACACCAGCGTAGAGTTGGCCGGAATGCCCGGCACGCCGTTTTTACCGTAGGCGAGCTGCGGCGGGATCACCAGCTTGATTTTACCGCCTTTCTTCACGTGCTTCAGACCTTCAGTCCAGCCCGGAATAACGCCGTCGAGACGGAAAGAGAGCGGTTCGCCGCGCGTATAAGAGTTGTCGAATTCGGTGCCGTCGATCAGCGTGCCTTTGTAGTTTACTACAACGGTATCGCTGTCTTTCGGCGCATCGCCGGTGCCTTCTTTCTCTACTTTATACAGCAGGCCAGATTCGGTTTTCTTCACGCCGCTCTCTTTGGCGAACTTGCTGGCGAAAGCGGTGCCTTTATCGGCGTTCTCTTTCGCGTCTTTTTCCATCTTCGCCTGTGCTGCGCCTTTCACGCGGCTTTCAAAGGCCTGCAGGGTCTGCTCGATCTCCTGGTCAGAGAGCTTGCTCTTACCGCCGAATGCATCCTGAACGCCCGCAATCAGCTGGTCTTTGTCCAGCTTGATGCCCAGTTTCTCCTGTTCCTTCAGGGAGTTGTCCATGTAGCGACCCAGCGAGGCGCCCAGAGCGTATGCCGATTGCTGATCTTCGTTTTTGAAGGCCGCATTTTTCGGTGCCTGGGGTGCCGCATCGCTCGCAGCCGGTGCTGCAGTCGCTTCGGCTGCCATCGCCAGCGGCGCGTTCAGCGCGATGGCCATGGTGGTGGCTAACATTGTGACTTTAAACAGTGATTTCATCCTTTCTCCAAAACCGAAGCGTCTCACCTCGGGAATTATTGCGGACTAAAGCTCCACACTATAACTGTACGCGGCAGCGGCGAACACTCCCGCAGCGTAATTACCCGGCTCTCCTCCGACCTTTTTTGCATCAGGAAGTTTCATCAGAGATGATGCTGCGGCAGACGTTATTCAACCCCTGTCAGGCGAAGCGGCAAAGAAATGGGGTGATTCTTACCGGGGAAACCGTAAAATCAGCGGCTGATGCGAGATTCGCCGCGTCACACTATAAGGAGAGGTCATGCAACAATCAGAGTGGGAACAACGGCTTGAAGCGCTGGAAAGCAAGCTGGCCTTTCAGGAGCTGACTATCGAGCAGCTTAATCAAACGGTGGTGCAGCACGAGCTGGAGATGGCGAAGATGCGCGAGCAGCAGCGCCTGCTGCTGGATAAGCTGAAAGCGGCCGCGCCGTCGATGATTGCGTCGCAGTCGGAAGAGACGCCGCCGCCGCATTACTGACAGGTTCCGAATGGCTGCGCACTCTTCGAACGCAAGGCAAAAAAAAGCCACCTGCGAAGGTGGCCTTTGAAAGCTGGATAGCTTAGTGGTTGCAGCCGCAACCGCCGTGGCTGCCGCAGCCGCCGTTGCCGTGGTCATGACCATGGTCGTGATCGTGGTCATGATCGTGACCGTGTTCGCCGTGGACGTGACCGTGTGCCAGCTCTTCCGGGGTCGCTTCGCGGATCGCGACAACTTCCACGTTGAAGTTCAGGTTCTGGCCTGCCAGCATATGGTTGCCGTCAACCACAACGTGCTCGTCTTCCACTTCGGTGATTTCGACCGGAACCGGACCCTGGTCAGTTTCCGCCAGGAAGCGCATGCCAACCTGCAGTTCGTCAACGCCCATAAACACGTCTTTAGGTACGCGCTGCACCAGGTTGTCGTCGTACTGGCCGTATGCATCGTTAGCCGGAATATGCACGTCAAACTTGTCGCCGACCGCATGATTTTCCAGCGCTTTTTCCAGACCAGAAATCAGGGAACCATGACCGTGCAGATAGTCTAACGGCGCACTTACCGGCGACTCGTCAACCAACACACCATCTTCTGTACGTACCTGATAGGCCAGGCTCACCACCAGGTCTTTTGCTACTTTCATGATATCTCCTAACCGTTGAGAACTGAGATCCCGTCTCATTGGTCTATTCTTACGTGCAATAACACCAACCAGAAAGGTTCGGGGCTGAGGCCGCGCCTTGCGCTACGCGATTAACCTCAGCGTTAGTGGCGCCGATTGTATCGGAATTCAATCCCACTGTAAGTTTAAGCGTAAAAAAAGCTGCGCCATTTCGCTACTCTGGATGGAAAATACCGATCACTTGCTCCTGGCTGCGAACCTGATCGCGGATCTGCTTATCCGCCTCGCGCATCTGGTGTCCGCATTTTACGCATTCCACTACGTCGACGTTGTTTTCACGCCACATCGCCAGCGAGTCTTTTTCCTGACAGTGCGGACAAACCGCACCGGCAATAAATCGTTTACGCATGTTGGTTAACCTGTGTTGCTGTTACTGATCTTCGTCCCAGTCGTCAAACTGCCGTTTCTCATGCTGCATCTCGCGCTGGAAAATATCCTCCAGCTCGCGCCGCGCCTCGCGCACGCGGGAAATCTGCGCGTTGTCGGCGTGGTTCGGCATAAGCTCGCGCAGCATACGCATATCCAGACGACGGAAGTGCAGCTGCGCACGCTGCGCCTGGTGCGGATGCATACCAACCGAAATCAGCGCCTTACGTCCCAGCTCCAGCGCGCTGGAGAAGGTTTCGCGTGAGAACTGCGTCACGCCCGCCAGCAGCAGCTCGTGCGCCTCTACGCGTCCGCGCGCTCGCGCCACGATCTCCAGCTGCGGAAAGTGCTGCTGACAAAGGTGTACGATCGCCATGGTATCTTCTGGCTCGTTACAGGTAATCACGATCGACTGCGCGCTGGCCGCACCGGCAGCGCGCAGCAGTTCAAGCTCGGTCGCATCGCCATAGTAAACCTTATAGCCATACTTGCGCATCAGGCTTACCGCGCTGATGTCGCGCTCCAGCACTGTGATCCTTTTATTATTAGCCATCAGCAGACGACCGACCACCTGCCCCATTCGGCCGAAGCCCACCACGATTACCTGCGGCTGGTCATCTTCGACAAAAGGTTTTTCGCCATCTTCATCGACTTCATTAAAGCGCCGCGCCAGCAGTTTATCGATCCCCTGCATCAGCAGCGGCGTGGTCATCATCGACAGCGTGACCGTCACCAGCAGCAGCGGCAGCTGATCGCCGGCGAAAAGATGCGCCGATGAAGCAGCGGAAAAGAGCACAAAGGCGAATTCGCCGCCCTGGCTCAGCACGCCGGCGAACTGCTGACGCTCGGAGCTACGCAGGCCGTAGACGCGCGCCAGCACATAGAGCACCAGCGTCTTCACCGTGACCAGAATCAGCACGCCGAGCAGGATCTCCAGAATATGGGTATAGAGTACGCCAAGGTTAAGCGCCATGCCGACAGAGATAAAGAACAGCCCGAGCAGCAAACCTTTAAACGGGTCAATGGCGACTTCCAGTTCGTGGCGGTACTCGCTCTCCGCCAGCAGGATACCGGCAATAAAAGTGCCCAGCGCCATCGACAGTCCGAGCGCATCCATAAACAGCGCCGAGCCCAGCACCAGCAGCAGAGCGGCGGCGGTAAAGACCTCACGAACGCCGGAAGCGGCGATAAAGCGGAAAATCGGCCGCAGCAGGTAGCGTCCGCCCACCAGCATGCCGGCAAACGCCAGCACTTTCATGCCGACCTTCATCCAGTCGATACTGCCGCTATCGCTGCCCGCCAGCAGCGGCACCAGCGCCAGCGCCGGGATTACCGCCAGGTCCTGGAACAGCAGCACCGAGAAGCCGAGCTGCCCCGCCTCGCTGCGGTTCATGCCTTTGTCGCGCATCAACTGCAGCGCCATCGCGGTTGAGGACATGGCGAGGCCGATGCCGCCAATCACCGCCGCCTGCCAGCTAAAGTTGCTCAGCCACAGCAGCGCGCCGAGGATGCCGGCGGAGATAAGCACCTGCGCCGCGCCGACGCCGAAAATCGAACGCCGCAGCGCCCAGAGTTTCGACGGGTTCAGTTCCAGCCCGATGATAAACATCAGGAAAACTACGCCCAGCTCCGAGAAGTGCAGGATCTCATCGACGTCGCTGATAAAACCCAGCCCCCAGGGGCCGATGGCGATCCCGGCTACCAGGTAGCCCAGCACAGCGCCAATGCCAAGGCGTGCAGCGATGGGTACAATCAGCACCGCCGCCACCAGATAGATAACGCCTGCGGTCAGCAGCGTTTGTCCTTCCATCAGAGACCTCCGTTGGGCAGCGGCGCGGCAAGCCATTCGCCATAGGCGCGAGCAAAGTGGCTCATCACCTCTTTCGGCTGTCGACGCGCCCAGTAAAGGATCATCGGCGTCATCCAGTGCATGCGGCACATCTGCGCGGTCAGTTCGAACGGACGCATAATGTCCGACATCGGATAGCGGTTAAGGCCGTTCTGATGATAGGCCGTCTCCGGCTCGCCGGTGGTGATCACGCTGCGCCAGTATTTGCCTTCCAGCGCGTTGCCGCCGACGCCGCTGGCGAAGCCGCGCGACAGCACGCGGTCCAGCCACTCCTTCAGCAGCGCAGGACAGCTATAGGTATAGAGCGGGTGCTGAAAAACGATAACCTGATGCTCGCGCAGCAGCTGCTGTTCATAGTGAATATCAATAAAGAAATCAGGATAGTGCGCGTACAGATCGTGTACGGTAACGTTCGCCTGTTTCTGCGCCGACTGCAGCAGAACCCGATTCGCTATCGACTCCTGCGTTTCCGGGTGGGCATAAAGCAGCAAAACTTTTGCTGGCTGCGACATAGTTATCCTCTTCCAAAGCGTCGTCATAGCGGCGGTTTTCCGCTACCATGCACGACGCGACACCCTCTAATTATGTGGTGGGTAAATTAACATATTCTGACGATACGGCGCTTATGATTGTCTTTTCTTCTCTGCAAATCCGCCGCGGCGTCCGCGTGCTGCTCGATAACGCTTCCGCCACCATCAACCCCGGCCAGAAAGTTGGTCTGGTGGGTAAAAACGGCTGCGGCAAATCGACCCTGCTGTCGCTGTTAAAAGGCGAGATCAGCAGCGACGCGGGCAGCGTGACCTTTCCCGGCAACTGGGCGCTGGCCTGGGTTAACCAGGAGACCCCGGCGCTGAGCAAAGCGGCGCTGGAATACGTTATCGACGGCGATCGTGAATATCGTCAGCTTGAGGCGGAGCTGGCGGACGCCAACCAGCGCAACGACGGCAACGCCATCGCGCTACTGCATGGCAAGCTGGACGCGATCCAGGCCTGGAGCATTCACGCTCGCGCCTCCAGCCTGCTACACGGCCTCGGCTTTAGCCAGGAGCAGCTTAACCGGCCGGTAAGCGACTTTTCCGGCGGCTGGCGCATGCGCCTTAACCTCGCGCAGGCGCTGGTATGCCGTTCCGATCTCCTGCTGCTCGACGAACCGACTAACCACCTGGATCTCGACGCGGTAATCTGGCTGGAGCGCTGGCTGAAAAGCTATGAAGGCACCCTGATCCTGATCTCGCACGATCGCGACTTCCTCGATCCGGTCGTGGATAAGATCATTCATATCGAGCAGGAAACCCTCTACGAATACACCGGCAACTACAGCTCCTTCGAACGGCAGCGCGTCGCTAAGCTTGCGCAGCAGCAGGCACTGTTCGAAAGCCAGCAGGAGAAAGTGGCGCACCTGCAAAGCTATATTGACCGCTTCCGCGCCAAAGCCTCTAAAGCGAAACAGGCGCAGAGCCGTATCAAGATGCTGGAACGCATGGAGATGATCGCGCCGGCTCACGTCGATAACCCGTTCAGCTTCAGCTTCCGCGCGCCGGAAAGCCTGCCGAATCCGCTGCTGAAGATGGAAAAAGTCACCGCTGGCTATGGCGAGCGCATCATTCTCGACGCCATCAAGCTCAATCTGGTGCCCGGCTCGCGCATTGGTCTGCTGGGCCGCAACGGCGCAGGCAAATCGACCCTGATTAAGCTGCTGGCGGGCGAGCTGACCCCGCTTGAGGGCGAAGTCGGACTGGCGAAGGGCATCAAGCTCGGCTATTTCGCGCAGCATCAGCTGGAGTATCTGCGTAGCGACGAGTCGCCGCTGCAGCATCTGGCGCGCATTGCGCCGAAGGTGCTGGAACAGCAGCTGCGCGACTACCTTGGCGGCTTCGGCTTTCAGGGTGATAAGGTCAGCGAAGTCACGGCGCGCTTCTCCGGCGGCGAAAAGGCGCGGCTGGTGCTGGCGCTGATCGTCTGGCAGCGCCCTAACCTGCTGCTGCTCGACGAACCAACCAACCACCTCGATCTCGATATGCGGCAGGCGCTGACCGAAGCGCTGATCGATTTTGAGGGCGCACTGGTGGTGGTTTCGCACGACCGTCATCTGCTGCGCGCCACCACCGACGATCTCTATCTGGTGCATGACGGCAAGGTTGATGTCTTTCCCGGCGATCTTGAAGATTACCAGCAGTGGCTGAGCGACCTGCAGAAGCAGCAGGCGCAGGCGGACGCCGCGCCGAAGCAGGACAACGGCAACAGCGCGCAGGCGCGTAAAGATCAGAAGCGACGCGACGCCGAGCTGCGCGCCCAGACGCAGCCGCTGCGCAAAGAGATCGAGAAGCTGGAGAAGCAGATGGCGAAATGGCAGAGCCAGCTCACCGAAGCGGAAACGCAGCTTGCCGATGGCGATATCTACGATCCCAGCCGTAAAGCGGATCTGACCGCCGCGCTGCAGCGCCAGGGGGAGAGCAAAGCGGCACTGGAGGAGGTCGAGATGGCGTGGCTGGATGCCCAGGAACAGCTTGAGGCGATGCTGGCAAGCTAGTAGCACCAGCCTTAAAACGGTCGTACCGGCGCGGCAACGCAGTCGCAGCCCGGTACGGACGTTTTAATATATTTACACCGCAGCCCGGTACGGACATTTAAAAAGGCCGATCCCCCAGCACCGTCGCCCGATGCATCACCCGCCTTGCCGGATAGTAATCCGCATTCGCATAGTGCTGCGTCACGCGATTATCCCAGATCGCTACGTCATTCGGCTGCCAGCGCCAGCGCACCTGGAACTCCGGCTTAGTGGCATGGGCGTATAAGAGCGCAAGTACGGCGTCGCTCTCTTTTTCGCTCAGCTCCACAATCCGCGTAGTGAATCCTTCGTTAACGAACAGCGCCTTGCGTCCGCTTACCGGATGAGTGCGGATCACCGGGTGCTGCACCGGCGGATGCTTCGCTACCGCCTCCTGCCAGCGCTGGTGCTCCTCTGCGGTACGGCGATATTTATACTCCTGGAACGATTTTTTGAAATCGTGCTCGGCGTGCAGCCCTTCCAGCAGGGTTTTGAGCGGCGCCGAGAGGGCTTCAAAGGCGGCGATGCCGCTTGCCCACAAGGTATCGCCGCCCGACTCAGGCAAAAGCTTCGACGCCAGAATCGCGACCGCCGGCGGCGTGTTGATAAAGGTAACGTCGGTGTGCCAGTTATCGTTGTCCGGCGGATTATCCTGGTGGGTATCCAGCACGATAATCTCCTCTACGCCTTCAGCGTGCGGGTAAACCGGATGAATATGCAGGTCGCCGAAGCGCGCCGCCAGCGCGCGCTGCTGGTGCGGCGTAATCAGCTGATCGCGCAGAAACAGCACCTGATGGCGCAGCAGCGCGTGATAGAGCTGCTCAAACTGGGTGTCGCTGAGCGGTCGGGTTAAATCGAGATTCGACACCTGCGCGCCAATATAAGGGCCGAGCGCCGTGATATTCAGCTTTTCATTCATTGTTGTTCTCCGTTCCAGGGCGTCAGGCGACGCTGCAGGGCGCGCAGCCCAAGTTCTAAGGTAAAAGCAATCAGCGCGATAACCGCGATACCCGCCAGCACCACGTCGGTTGCCAGAAATTCTCCGGCGGACTGCACCATAAATCCCAGCCCGCGCGTCGCGGCGATCAGCTCTGCCGCCACCAGCGTCGACCAGCCGACACCTAAGCCGATACGCAGCCCCGTCAGGATCTCCGGCAGCGCGCCAGGCAGGATCACCCAGCGCAGCAATTGCCAGCGGCTGGCACCCAGCGACTGCGCAGCGCGGATGCGTACCTGCTGCGTATTACGCACGCCCGCCAGGGTCGAAAGCGTCACCGGCGCGAAGATGGCCAGATAGATCAGGAGGATTTTCGAGGTCTCGCCGATGCCGAACCAAATCACCATCAGCGGCAAATAGGCGAGCGGCGGCACAGGACGGTAAAGCTCAATCAGCGGATCGAGCAGGCCGCGCACCGCCGGACTCAGGCCCATGGCGATGCCGACCGGAATACCGATCGCTGCCGCGGCGAACAGCGCAACCAGCATGCGCGTCAGGCTGGCGGCGAGATGCTGCCACAGCGTGGCGTCCATAAACCCCTGAGGACTGGCGATCAGCAGCAGCTTGCTCAGCACCTGCTGCGGCGCAGGCAAAAACAGCGGGCTAATCAGGCCCAGCGCCGTAACGCTCCACCAGATCAGCAGCAGCAGCGCCAGGCTCAGCAGGCTGAGGCTGAACGGGCGGGAAAAAGGCCAGCGCAGACGACGCGCCGCGGTGGTTTTATCGCTGATGACCGCGCTCATACAAACGCCTCCCGCTGTTCGAATACCCGATTCAGCACATATTCGCGCTGTTCAATAAAAGCGGGATCGGATTTGATGGCGCGGCAGGGCTCGCCAGCGGCGAAGCGCTGGCCGAAGTTAAGCTTCAGGCGCTCCACAATGCGGCCCGGCCCCGGTGAAAGCAGCACCAGCTCGCTGGCGAGGAATACCGCTTCTTCTATATCGTGGGTAATCAGGAAAATTTGTTTGCCGCTGTCGCGCCACAGCGTCAGCAGCAGGGTCTGCATCTGCTCGCGGGTAAAGGCATCCAGCGCGCCAAAGGGCTCGTCAAGCAGCAGCAGCTGCGGATCCGCCGCCAGCGCGCGTGCGATG
>NZ_DJDN01000065.1:0-91745 GCF_002431095.1 Pantoea sp. UBA5923
AGGCAAAGATGCAGATTGCCGTGTGCCGAAACGCGCAGGCGGCAATCTGCATCTTTGCCTGTTTGGCGACAGCGGCGTGCCGCTGCGCGATCTGCTGGTTTCCGATGACCAGCAGGCGGAGCTGCAGGCGCGCATCGCCCACAGCCTGGGCGAGAAGAAGCAGACGCACTTCCTGCATCAGGGCAATACCGGCATCACGCAGAACCTTTCTTTCATCGGCGGTTAATCTCAGGAGCGAGTAATGGGCAAATCTACGGGTGAATTTATTCCGGTCAACCTGGCGGTGCTGACCGTTTCCGATCGACGCGACGCCAGCAACGACACTTCAGGCGACTACCTGCGTGCCGCGGCGAGCGAAGCCGGGCATGTGGTGGTCGATCACGCTATCGTCGGCGAAGACCGCTACCGCATCCGCGCTATCGTGTCGCGCTGGATCGCCAGCCAGGATGTACAGGTGGTGGTCATTAATGGCGGTACGGGATTCAATGCGAAGAACAACACGCCAGAAGCGATTGAGCCGCTGTTCGATCGAAAAATTGAGGGCTTCGGCGAGCTGTTCCGCATGTTCTCCTGGGAAGATATCGGCGGCTCAACGCTGCAGTCGCGCGCCGTCGCCGGCATGGCCAACGGCACCCTTATCTTCGCCGTACCGGGTTCGACCAGCGCCTGCGAAAGCGCCTGGGAGCGCATTATTGCCGATCAGATCGATGCCCGCACCGGCCCCTGTAATTTCGTTTCACACTTAAAGAAGCTGTAAGCCATGTCTCAACTGACCCATATTAATGCCGCAGGCGAAGCCCATATGGTGGACGTCTCGGCCAAAGCGGAAACGGTGCGCGAGGCGCGCGCGGAAGCGCTGGTGCTGATGGCCGCCGATACGCTGCAAATGATCGTCGACGGCAGCCACCACAAAGGTGACGTTTTCGCGACTGCGCGCATTGCCGGCATTCAGGCCGCCAAGCGCACCTGGGAGCTGATCCCGCTCTGTCATCCACTTATGCTGAGCAAAGTCGAAGTCAACCTGGTCGCTGAGCCGGAACATCAGCGCGTGCGCATCACCTCGCTCTGCCGCCTGAGCGGCAAAACCGGCGTCGAGATGGAAGCGCTGACCGCCGCGTCGGTGGCGGCACTGACTATCTATGACATGTGTAAAGCGGTGCAGAAAGATATCGTTATCGACCAGCTGCGCCTGCTGAGCAAAAGCGGCGGCAAGTCCGGCGATTTCCAGGCGGTGACCCATGATTAACGTGCTCTTTTTCGCCCAGGTGCGCGAACTGGTTGGCACCAGCGCGCTGGAGATGCCTGATGCGTTCCCCGACGTGGCGACGCTGCGCGGCGCGCTGGCGCAAAAAGGCGATCGCTGGGCGCTGGCGCTCGACTCCGGCAAGCTGCTGGCTGCGGTAAACCAGACGCTGGTGCCGATGTCGCATCCGCTGAAAGCGGGCGACGAAGTGGCGTTCTTCCCGCCGGTGACGGGAGGCTGATATGGCAACGCAGATCCGCGTCGGCGCGGCGCCGTTCAGCATGGCTGACGAATACGCCTGGCTCTCTACCTCCAACGCCGACGGCGCGGTAGTGACGTTTACCGGGAAAGTGCGCAACCACAACCTGGGCGACAGCGTCGCCGCGCTGACGCTTGAGCACTATCCGGGCATGACGGAGAAAGCGTTGCAGGAGATTGTCGACGAGGCGCGCAGCCGCTGGCCTTTACAGCGCGTCAGCGTGATCCACCGCATCGGCGAGCTGTTTCCCGGCGATGAGATCGTGTTTGTCGGCGTGACCAGCGCGCACCGCAGCAGCGCCTTCGCCGCTGCGGAATTTATTATGGATTACCTGAAGACTCGCGCGCCCTTCTGGAAGCGTGAGGCGACCGAACAGGGCGATCGCTGGGTAGACGCCCGCGACAGCGACCATCAGGCCGCGCAGCGCTGGGATTAAGGCTTGCTGAGCTGCTCCGCCGGGCCGAAGTGCGTCTGGCCGTGGGCATGTTCGCCGCCGCCGGAAACGCGTTTAAGCTGAATGACTTCGCCGCGCTGCCAGGCGTCAGCGCCCGGTAAAACTGGCTGCGTGACGATATCGGCGCGCGATGCGCGCACCTTGCGGCTGTCGATATCAAAGCGCTTATCGCGATCGGCGAGCAGGCGATTATCGAGCTGACCGTCGGCGGTAAAGCCCATCATCAGCGCCGGAATGCCGAGCGGCAGGGTCTGGTCGCGATCGGTATGCCAGGTGTGCCAGGTTTTGCCGTAGGTATTGGCGATGCGCGCCATCAGCGCATGATCCGCCGCCTGCGGCAGGCCTGGCGCAATCAGGGTGCCTGACTTCACCTCATACCGGTGGCTGTGCCACAGCTTTTTCTCCTCCGGCGGCAGCGTCTGATAAAGCCGCGCGCTGATAATGTACTCCACGCCCATCAGCCGCGCGTCTTTGGTATTGCCGTCATAAATCACCGCCTGCATCACGTCATCGTTCAGCACCGTGACGTAGTGGTGCGCCTCCATCTGGCCGTTCTGGTCGCCGTTATAGAAGTGAAAGCCGTCGAGATAGGTACTGATCGCCTCAATGGGCGGACGCGACTGCAGCAGGTCAGCGCCTGTAGAGAGAGTTTTCATTTTTGCCGAGGCAGGCGCGCCGGGCGTGGCGACCTGCGCAGGGCTATTATTCGCGCCGCACCCGCTGAGCAGCAGGGCGACAGTGGCGCCGATCCAGAGTTTTTGCATCACAATTTCCTTTTAGACGATAAAAGCTAAACCTGGTTGAGAATGGCCGATAAGCAAGCGCGACGGTGAAGCGGGAATTTACGCCTCGTCTGATGGTTTGTCCCTGCTTCGGTGCTAAGGTAAGGGTTTGTTTTCTCGCAAGGACAGGTATGTCAGTTTCAGCATCGCTCAAACGTTTCTCGCTGCTCGCCGCGCTGGTGCTGGCGGGTTGTAGTACGAAAAAAACGCCCGAAGCGCCGGTGCGTCAGCCTGCCGACGTTAAGGCGCAGATTCAGCGTCTGCTGCCCGCGCACGTCAGCGACAAGCCCGGCTGGGCCACCGATATTTACACCTCATTCCGCACTCAGCAGATCGATCCCAGCGTCAGCAACCTGTGCGCCGCTATCGCCGTGGCGGATCAGGAATCGAACTTTAGCGCCGAAGCGGCCGTACCCGGCCTGCCGAAAATCGCCTGGGGCGAGATCGATCGCCGCGCGGCGAAGGTGCACGTACCGGCATTTCTGGTGCGCACCGCGCTGCTGATTAAATCGCCCAACGGCGAAAGTTATGCGGCGCGGCTCGATAAAGTGCGCAGCGAAAAAGAGCTGAGCGCCATTTTCGATGATTTCATTGATATGGTGCCGATGGGGCAGACCCTGTTCGGCAACCTTAACCCAATTCATACCGGCGGCCCGATGCAGGTCAGCATCAGCTTCGCCGAAGCGCACGCTAAAGGTTACCCCTGGCCGATCGACGGCTCGATTCGCCGCGAGGTCTTTACCCGCCACGGCGGCATGTATTTCGGCATTATGCATCTGCTCGGCTACCCGGCGGACTACAGCAAGCCGCTCTACCGCTTCGCCGACTTCAACGCAGGCTGGTACGCCAGCCGCAACGCGGCCTTTCAGGCGGCGGTGGCACGCGCCACCGGCATGAAGCTGGCGCTGGATGGCGATCTGATCCTTTATGGATCGGATAAAGCAGGTTCGACGGAGCTGGCGGTGCGTACCCTGGCGAAGCAGATCGATATGAGCGAAAGCGCCATTCGCCGCGATTTAGAGAAAGGGGAGCAGGAGAGCTTTAGCGACAGCACGCTCTGGAAGCAGGTCTTTGCGCTGGCAGACAAGATGGCCGGTCGGCCGCTGCCGCGCGAAATGCTGCCGGGCATTAAGCTGGAAAGCCCGAAAATCACCCGCAATCTCACCACGGCCTGGTTCGCTCAGCGCGTCGACAGCCGCTATCAGCAATGTTTATCGCGCCGCTGAGGCACGCATTGTGGAGCAGTTAACCCATGCTGTGCCACAATTAGGCATGACCGTCGGTCTTCCGACGCCTTTTCACTTTTATGAGGTGCATCATGGACAGATATCCACGCAATGATTCCCTGGTGCAGCCCGCTACAAGCGGGTTGCAGACGTATATGGCGCAGGTCTACGGCTGGATGACCTGCGGGCTGCTGCTGACCGCTTTTGTCTCCTGGTATGCGGCAGGCAACGAGCGCATCATGTTCTTTATTTTCTCCAGCCGCATGACCTTCTTCGGTCTGATTATCGCGCAGCTGGCGGTGGTGTTCGTGCTTTCCGGCATGGTGAATCGCCTGAGCGGCGCGCTGGCGACCGGTCTGTTTATGCTCTATTCGGTACTGACCGGCCTGACGATGGCCAGTATTTTCCTGGCCTACACCTATAGCTCGATCGCCAGCACCTTCTTTGTGACGGCGGGGATGTTCGGCGCCATGAGCTTTTACGGCTACACCACAAAACGCGACCTGAGCCGCTTCGGCAGCCTGCTGTTTATGGCGCTGATTGGTATTTTGCTGGCGTCGCTGGTGAACTTCTGGCTGAAAAGCCCGGCGCTGATGTGGGCGATTACCTATATCGGCGTGGTGGTGTTTGTGGGACTGACCGCTTATGACACGCAACAGCTGCGCCAGATTGGCGAACAGATCGACGTGCGCGACCGCGAGTCGCTGCGCCGCTATTCGATTATGGGCGCGCTGAAGCTTTATCTGGACTTTATTAACCTGTTCCTGATGCTGCTGCGCATCTTCGGCAACCGCCGCTAACAGGCACTTTGCCCCATCCCGCGGTCGGGATGGGGCGATTCCGCTTTACGAACTCTTCTGCAGTTTCTGTTCATTCTTCGCGCGCAGATGCTTCGCGCGACTCTCCAGCACCAGATAGAGCACCAGCGCCAGCAGCAGCGGCAGAATAAAATAGAGCACGCGATAGGCGAGCAGCGCCGCGATGATGGTGCCGTGTGAAGCGTGCTGCCCGCTCAGCAGCGCCAGAAACACCGCCTCCAGCACGCCGATACCGGCCGGAATATGAATAATCACCCCTGCGATACTGCTGATCAGCAGCACGCCAAGCACAATGGGGTAATCCACCTGACGCGCCAGCAGCAGCCAGATAATCGCTCCCATCACCAGCCAGTTAGCGGACGACACCGCAAACTGAAACAGCGCCATGCGCAGCGACGGCAATTGCAGCGTCTGGCGTCTGATGGTCCATTTGCGGCGCTTTGAAAAGGCGCAGGCCCAGAGAAAAACCGCCACGACAACCAGCAGCGCCACGCCAATAATGCGCAGCGTGGTCTCACCGATAAACCATCCGCCGGGGATCGGCACCATGCCCGCGCTGAATACCACGCCCGCCAGCAAAATATAGCCGAGCCAGTTAGTGGCGATACTCAGGGAAAAGATGCGCGTGATGGTGGCGCTGTCCAGCCCCAGCCGCGAGTAGAGCCGGTAGCGCATCGCGACGCCACCGACCCAGGTGCTCAGCGTCAGGTTAAAGGCGTAGCAGATAAAAGAGACCAGCATCACCTGCCGCTTCGCCAGCTTATGGCCGCAGTAGGCGCGGCCGATCAGGTCATAGCAGCCGTAGGTCAGATAGCTCACTATCACCAGCGCGACAGCGCTCAGCACCGCGAAGCGGTTGTAGTTGACGATAACGTTATAGACATCTTCCCAGTTAACTTTGCGGGCGTAGATCACCAGCAGCACAATCACCGCGATAAAAAAGATCCAGGTAAGCACCTTTTTCGCCAGCTTCCATTTCGGATGTTTTTCCGCCATCAGGATTTAGCCCCTTCATTGTCGGTTTCGACACGGTCTTGCGTCTCCATCTCCGGCTGAACCGGCGGGTCGACCTGCGCAATCAGCGGCGTGTGCGCGGGAAGCCAGCCGGCGATAGCCGGGAAATGGCGTAAGAAGTGAAAGACAATCACGCTTTTGGTCAGCTGCCACCAGGTGCGCGGCGGCAGGCGATCCTCCTGCACGCGCTCGCAATCTTTCGCCAGCAGCTGCTCCAGGTTGTCGCGCAGCGTCTGGTTAAAGTCGCGATCGTAGACGATCAGGTTAGCTTCAAGGTTGAGCGATAAGCTCAGCGGATCGAGATTGCTGGAGCCGACGGTGGCCCACTGGCGATCCTGAACCGCCACCTTGCCGTGTAGCGGGCGACGGATATATTCATAGACTTCCACACCCGCATCCACCAGATAGTTATAGAGCAGCTCCGCGCCGACTTTAACGATCGGCATATCCGGCTCGCCCTGAACAATCAGCCTGACTCTGACGCCGCGCTGGGCCGCGCTGCGCATTTCGCGCAGCAGACGGTAGCCAGGGAAAAAGTAGGCGTTGGCGATAATCACATCCTCTTTTGCCGTACGCAGCATATCGAGATAGTGTTTTTCGATATCGTCGCGATGCTCGTCGTTATCGCGATAGACGAACAGCACCTGCGCATTGCCGGGCGTGGCGTTGACCGCGGGACGATGCGAGCGGCCACCCCACCAGCGGCGCGTCACCGCCTCGCTGCCCATCGCCTCGCGCACATAACGGGTGATATCCGCCACGATGGGGCCTTTGACCTCCACCGCATAATCCTGCTTCGCCTCGGGGCCGTAGCTGGTGTTGTGCTCGGCGGAGAAATTGATGCCGCCGACAAAGGCGACGGTTTCGTCCACCACCACAATTTTGCGGTGCAGGCGGCGGAACACGTTGGTGCGCATCCCCATTACCAGCGGGCGCGGATCGTAATAGATGAAGCGCACCCCTTCCGCCGTCAGGCTGTTGACGAACTTATCGGAGAGATCCGGCGACCCATAGCCATCCACCATAACTTCGATTTTCACGCCGCGCTGCGCGGCGGCCAGCAGCTCGCGGTGCAGCGCGTTGCCGACCTCATCCTCAAACAGAATAAAGGTTTCCAGCAACACGGTGCGCTCGGCGCGGCGGATAGCGCCGAATACGCGCGGGAAAAACTCTTCGCCGTTTTCCAGCAGGCGCAGACTGTTGCCTTCTCGCCATTCAAAATTCATAGGTGGATCTCCACGGCGAGCGGGGCGTGATCCGACAGGTGCGACCAGGGTTTGCGCGGCAGCGCCCAGGGATGGCTGACGGTGGCGTTGCGAACATAAATACGATCGAGCCGCAGCAGCGGAAAGCGGGCGGGAAAGGTACGCGCCGGGCGGCCGTGTTTCATGCTGAATACCTCTTTTAAACCAGCGCCATGCTTCAGAATATGATTGGCGCGCAGCTGCCAGTCGTTGAAATCGCCCGCGACAACCAGCGGCGCGTCGGGCGGCAGCGAGGCGACCATGTCACACATCATTTTCATCTGCGCGTGGCGGTGCGCCTCCTTCAGGCCGAGGTGCACGCAGATAACATGCAGCGTGCCGTGTGGCTCCGGCAGGGTGATTTTGCAGTGCAACATGCCACGGTTTTCACTTCCTGCAACAGAAATATCACGATTTTCATACTCCTGAATGGGAAACCGTGACAAAATCGCGTTCCCGTGGTGCCCCTCCGGGTAGACGGCGTTGCGGCCATAGGCAAAATCGTTCCACATGGTATCGGCAAGAAACTCGTAATGCGGCGTGTTCGGCCAGTTCTCATGGTGCAGAGGATGAATGGCATGTGTGCCCATCACCTCCTGCAAAAAGACGATATCCGCCGAGGTGGCGCGTACCGCTTCACGCAGTTCCGGCAGGATGAAGCGACGGTTAAAAGTAGTAAATCCCTTGTGGGTATTGATCGTCAGGACTTTAAGGGAAAATCCTTGCTTGGTTTGTGGCATACTCTCGACGCACTCCTTTTCATCAGCAACAAAAGTAAAGTGTAGTCTTTGTCACAAACGGGTGCGGATAAGGATGGAAATTTAGGGCGTTATCCGAAAATTGCTTTACATTGAGGAAACCGTTACCGGCCTGTGCCGGTTGCACTTGGGCGACCTGTTGGGTCTGCCAGGAGAAGAGAATGAAATGGTCTAATCGTGTTCAAATTGTCACCGGACAAACCTGCGTGCATATTGCTATGCATGCGCTGGTCATCGCCGCGCTGATCTGGGGCTGGAAGCATAAGGCTCTGATCGAAGTGTGCAGCACGCTGGTAGCCGCCTATGCCGTGGTGTTTATCGCCATGCTGGTCCTGCAGCGTAGTGTTCGTTTGCGTAGCATCGGTGATTACCTTGAAGAAGCGACCACCACCTACTATTTTGGCGCGGCGATGATGACGCTGTTTATTGTCTCGCGCTATGTGCACAACGCTTTGCTGATTGGCATGCTGGGCGTGGTGATGCTGGTGGGCCCGGCGCTGGTCTCGCTGCTGGCGAAGGAGCCGGCAGGGCGTATCCAGAAAAAGCGTAGCTAAACCGCTGTGTTCGCTGACAGGGGCTGCCGAAAGGCGGCCCCTGTTGTTTCCGGCTTTCTCGCACCCCGCAGCGAAAGCTGTTACACTGCCTGCCTTACGCATCGTAGTTTGTGCCCTTTTCACACGTTAGCCCTCGGCTGGCGTCACTTTCCCCCCTGAAAACTACACCGTGAATCGCGGTCAGGGCGGACCGGAGTAACACACTTAATGTCTTTTGACTCTCTCGGCCTGAGTGCCGATATTTTGCGTGCGGTCGCTGAACAGGGCTACCGTGAACCTACGCCTATTCAGCGCCAGGCGATCCCCGTGGTGCTCTCCGGCCGCGACCTGCTGGCCAGCGCGCAGACCGGCACCGGCAAAACCGCCGGCTTTACGTTGCCGCTGCTGCAAAAACTCTCTACTCAGGCTGCATCGGGCCGCGGTCGCCGTCCGGTACGCGCCCTGATCCTGACGCCGACGCGCGAACTGGCTGCGCAGATTGGCGAAAACGTCCGTGACTACAGCAAATATCTGCAGCTGCGTTCGCTGGTGGTGTTCGGCGGCGTCAGCATTAACCCGCAGATGATGAAACTGCGCG
Organism: Pantoea sp. UBA5923; assembly: GCF_002431095.1. Taxonomy (NCBI): domain Bacteria; kingdom Pseudomonadati; phylum Pseudomonadota; class Gammaproteobacteria; order Enterobacterales; family Erwiniaceae; genus Pantoea; species Pantoea sp. UBA5923. The sequence continues at coordinate 8,930 of NZ_DJDN01000065.1, forward strand.
GCGGCGTTGATATTCTGGTCGCCACGCCGGGCCGTCTGCTCGATCTGGAACACCAGAACGCGGTCGATCTGTCACAGATCGAAGTGCTGGTGCTGGACGAAGCGGATCGTATGCTCGATATGGGCTTTATCCACGATATCCGTCGCGTACTGGCAAAGCTGCCGGCCAAACGTCAGAACCTGCTTTTCTCTGCCACCTTCTCCGACGAAATCAAAACGCTGGCGGAAAAACTGCTGCACAACCCGGAGCAGGTAGAAGTGGCGCGTCGCAACACCGCCTCTGAACAGGTCTCGCAGCAGGTGCATTTCGTTGACAAGAAGCGCAAGCGGGAACTGCTCTCGCAGCTGATTGGCGAAGGCAACTGGCAGCAGGTGCTGGTGTTTACCCGTACCAAACACGGCGCCAACCACCTGGCGGAACAGCTGAATAAAGACGGCATCACCGCTGCGGCGATCCACGGCAACAAAAGCCAAGGCGCACGTACCCGCGCGCTGGCCGACTTTAAAACCGGCGCGATTCGCGTGCTGGTCGCTACCGATATCGCCGCGCGCGGTCTCGATATCGAAGAGCTGCCGCACGTCGTCAACTATGAGCTGCCGAACGTGGCGGAAGATTATGTGCACCGCATCGGCCGTACCGGCCGCGCCGCCGCTACTGGCGCCGCGCTGTCGCTGGTCTGCGTAGATGAGCACAAGCTGCTGCGCGATATCGAGCGTCTGCTGAAGCGTGAAATCCCACGCCTGGCAGTCCCGGGCTACGAGCCGGATCCGAGCATCAAGGCGGAGCCGATTCAGAACGGTCGTCAGCAGCAACAGCCGCGCGGTCGCGGTCGTGGACAGGGCGGCGCACCGTCGTCATCGCGTCCGCAGGGCGACAAGCGCGCGCCGCAGCCGCGCCGTCAAAGCCAGACTGCGCAGGGCGATAAGCCTGCGCGTCCGGCGCGTCGTCCGGCAGCGAAGAAAACCGGAACCGCGTAACGCCATGCGGGTGTTGCTGGCCCCGATGGAGGGCGTACTGGATTCGCTGGTGCGCGAGCTGCTGAGCGAGGTTAACGATTACGACCTCTGCGTCACCGAGTTTTTGCGCGTTGTGGATCAGCTGCTGCCGGTAAAATCGTTTTACCGGCTCTGTCCCGAGCTGCGCAACAGCAGCCGCACGCCTTCTGGCACGCGGGTGCGCCTGCAGCTGCTCGGTCAGTATCCTGAGTGGCTGGCGGAGAACGCGGCGCGCGCGGCAGAGCTTGGCTCGTGGGGTGTCGATCTTAACTGCGGCTGCCCGTCGAAGCTGGTAAACGGCAGCGGCGGCGGCGCCACGCTGCTTAAAGATCCGGAACTGATCTATCGCGGCGCGAAAGCGATGCGCGAGGCGGTGCCTGCGCATCTGCCGGTAACGGTAAAAGTGCGGCTCGGCTGGGATTCCGGCGAGCGTCGCTTTGAAATCGCCGACGCGGTGCAGCAGGCGGGGGCCAGCGAGCTGGTGGTGCATGGACGCACTAAAGAAGATGGCTACCGCGCTGAGGCGATCAACTGGCAGGCGATTGGCGAGATCCGTCAGCGGCTGCGTATTCCGGTGGTGGCGAACGGCGAAATCTGGGACTGGCAGAGCGCGCAGGATTGCCTGCGCGTGACCGGCTGCGATGCGGTGATGATCGGCCGCGGCGCGCTCAACGTGCCGAATCTCAGCCGGGTTGTGAAATACAATGAGGCGCCGATGGCCTGGCCAGATGTGGTGGCGCTGCTGCAAAAATATACGCGGCTGGAGAAGCAGGGCGATACCGGCCTCTACCACGTCGCGCGCATCAAGCAGTGGCTCGGCTACCTGCGTAAAGCCTATCCGCAGGCCGACGGCCTCTTCACCGAAATTCGCGCGCTGAAAAGCTCCTCTGCTATCGCCGAGGTGATTGATCGGCAGACGGTTAGCTTTGCCCTGTGATAAAAATTCAGGCGACCCGTTAGCAGGCTAAGCGTATAGTGAAAGCCATTTTTCACTACAAGCCAGCCTGCTATGTCTGATGTCGTGGTACTGACTAACGGTCAACTTAACAAACGCATTCTCTCCGTTCTTATCTTTACCTTCTTCTGTTATCTCTCCGTTGGCCTGCCGCTGGCGGTGCTGCCGGGTTTCGTGCATAACCAGCTGGGCTTCAGCTCTTTTATGGCGGGCCTCATCATTAGCCTGCAATATTTCGCCACGCTGCTGAGTCGTCCCCAGTCGGGCCGGCTGGCGGATCGGCTGGGGCCAAAGCGGGTCGTGATGCTCGGCACGCTCTGCTGCGGCATGAGCGGCGTGCTGACCATCGTTGCCGCACTCTGCCGCGACTGGCCGCTGCTCAGCCTGCTGCTGCTGGCGGTCGGACGTCTGTTTCTTGGCGTCGGCGAGAGCTTCAGCAGCACCGGTTCGACGCTGTGGGGCATGAATATCGTCGGGCCGCTGCAGACGGCGCGCGTTATCTCCTGGAACGGCGTCGCCACCTATCTGGCGATGGCGATCGGCGCGCCGCTCGGCGTGATGCTCAACCAGGGATTGGGCATCAGCGGCTTTGCCGGCCTGGTCGTGCTGATGGGCGTGGTGGGCTACCTGCTGGCGAGCCGTAAACCCGCGGTCGAGGCGACGCATGGGCAGCGCATTCCTTTTCACCGCGTCTTTTCACGCGTCTGGCTGTTCGGCCTGGCGCTCGGCTTCGGCACCATCGGCTTCGGCGTTATCTCTACCTTTATTACGCTCTACTTTGCCAGCCGCGACTGGAGCGGTGCCGCCTTTGCGCTGTCGCTGTTTAGCCTCGGCTTTGTGCTGTTCCGCCTGCTGTTCAGCCGGACTATTACGCGCTTCGGCGGGCTGCGGGTCGCTATCCTCTCTTTTCTGCTGGAGTGCGCGGGGCTGCTGATTATCTGGCAGGCGGAGAGCAGCCTGCTGGTGGATCTTGGCGCGCTGCTGACCGGCTGCGGCTTTTCGCTGATCTTCCCTGCGCTGGGCGTAGAGGCGGTCAAGCAGGTAGAGCGGCAGGATCAGGGATCGGCGCTGGGGGTCTATTCGGCGTTTCTCGATCTGGGGCTGGGCCTGACCGGGCCGGTGGCGGGCTTATTGATCGGCTACTGGGGGATGCAGTCGGTCTACCTGGCGGCGGCGATGATGGTGCTGGGGGCCTTCGGCATTACGCTGCGCCTGACGCAGCGCTACAGCGGCGCGGCGTAACGCCGCGCCGTTAGCGATCAGAAGCGTGAGAAGAGCGCGTAAAGCCCGGCCGCCAGCAGGATGGAGACCGGCAGGGTCAGGATCCACGCCATTGCCAGATTGCGCAGCGTAGCGAGCTGCAGGCCGGAGCGGTTGGCCGCCATACTGCCCGCCACGCCGGATGAGAGCACATGGGTGGTGGAAACCGGCAGGCCGAAGCTGTCCGCCGCGCCAATGGTCGCCATCGCCACCAGCTCCGCGCTGGCACCCTGCGCGTAGTTAAGATGGGTTTTGCCGATGCGTTCGCCGACGGTTACCACGATACGACGCCAGCCAACCATGGTGCCGAGGCCGAGCGCAATTGCCACCACCACCTTGACCCACATCGGAATAAAGCGCGTGGCACTGTCCAGCTCATGCTTAATCGCCGTCAGATTGCGCTGCGTCTCTTCCGGCATCGCCACCTTATTGGTCTGAATATGCTTGATCGATTCCGAGGTCAGGTACATCTGATTACGGGTGTTGGAAACCGCCTGCGCCGGAATATTCTCCATTGAGCCGTAGCGGCGGATCTGCTCGCTGATATCCCCCAGCGTCAGCGCCAGCGCGGGCAGCACGTTGGGGTTCAGCTGATTGGTGCGCACATAGTCGGTCAGCACGTCACGCGCCACCGGCGGATGGGCGCTGGCGGGCTGCAGCTGCAGCAGCTGGTTTTCCGTAACCTGCGCCAGCGCCGCCACGCGCGGAATTTGCTCCGGCGGCAGCGAGCGGTTCAGCGCATAGGCGATCGGCATGGTGCCCACCAGAATCAGCATAATCAGACCCATGCCTTTCTGTCCGTCGTTAGAGCCGTGTGCGAATGAGACGCCGGTACAGGTGAGGATCAGCAGGCCGCGGATCCAGATCGGCGGCGGCTCGCTGCTTTTCGGCGCTTCATAAAGATCGCGGTTGCGGATAAACGCCTTCATCGCCAGCAGCAGCAGCGCGGCGCAGAAAAACCCCACCAGCGGCGACAGGAGCAACGAGTAGCCGATTTTAATCGCCTGGTCCCAGTCTACGCCGTTCATGCCGCTGCGGCCGTGTAGCAGCGCATTAGCGACGCCGACGCCGATAATCGAGCCGATCAGCGTATGGGAAGAGGAGGAGGGCAGGCCGAGATACCAGGTGCCCAGGTTCCAGATAATGGCGGAGAAGAGCAGCGCGTAAATCATGGCGAAGCCGCCGCCGCTGCCCGCCTGTAAAATCAGCTCCACCGGCAGCAGCGAGATGATGCCGAACGCCACCACGCCGCTGGAGAGCAGCACGCCGAGAAAGTTGCACAGGCCTGACCAGACCACCGCCACGCCAGGCGTCAGCGAGTGGGTATAGATCACCGTCGCTACCGCGTTAGCGGTATCGTGGAAACCGTTGACGAACTCAAACCCTAGCGCGATCACCAGCGCCAGCCCCAGCAGAAAGAAGGGGACGTAGCTGGTAACCGGCGTATCGGTCTCCTGCACGTCGCTAAACAGATTGAACCCGGCAAAAGAGAGCCCGGCGATCAGCAGAATAAGAAACAGCGGTTTTGAAAAACGGTTGCGTTTGCCAGTGAGATTTGGACGCCCGCCAACCGATGGGGATGACGATAAGCTATTTTCGCTCATAAACACCTCGGTAAAAGATTGCGGGCGCGCCCTGTCCGCACCCATTACTGGCAGGGATACGCGCTTTATATGACAGAACAATGATGTTGCGCGGTCGCTGTCATTGTTCTGTCATCACTCTGCATCAGTCTGTGGATCTGGTCCGCTCTTACATTTATCCCGTCCATGGTTTCAGACCTCTTGCTTGCCCCGAATAAATCCGATTTTGATGACGAGGTTGCCGGTTTAATTCACGGCTACCTGATCTCTCCAGACGCGCCGCCCCGCCGCCTGAACGCGCGCGAAGCGGTACTGGCGGGAGAGAATCCGCGTCGCGACGGCGAGTTTCTCTGGCTGCATATCAATCTCAATCACGCCCGCGCCCAGCACTGGGTTCAGAGCCACTTTCAGGTTGATGAAGATTTCTTCGAAGAGATTCATTCGGCCTCGTCGCGCACCCGGCTGGCGGAGCAGGGCGAAGCGCTGCTGGCGATCCTTAACGACGTGACCTTCAGCCAGGAGGAGCACAGCGCGCAGAACGCCACGCTCTGGATCTGGTGTCGTCGTCAGCTGCTGGTTAGCGCGCGCTATCGCCAGGTCGGCATGATCGAGCGAATGCACCAGCAACTGCAGTCGTGCGCCTTCCGCAATGCGGAAGAGATGCTGCTCAGCCTGCTGGGCGAGCAGGAGCGCCAGCTGGAGCAGGTGGTGCGGCGTACCAGCCTCGCCGTGGATGCGATTGAAGAGCGGCTGCTCAGTCCGGCGATCAAAGCGAACCGCAGCGAGCTTGGGCATCTGCGTCGTATGCTGCTGCGCATTCAGCGCCTGCTGGCGCCGGAGCCGGCCGCGCTGTTTCGCCTGCTTAATCGTCCGCCCGCCTGGCTCAACCTGGATACCCTGCGCGAGCTGCGCGCCTTTACCGAAGAGTTCAGCGTGGTGCTTAACGATCTCGCCAGCCTGATGGAGCGCATCAGGCTGTTGCAGGAGGAGATCGCCGCGCGCCTGATGGAGCACAGCAACCGCACGCTGTTTCTGTTAACCATGATGACCGTACTGGCGCTGCCGATTAACATCGTTGCCGGCTTCTTCGGCATGAACGTCGGCGGCATTCCGCTTTCGGGCAATCCACACGGCTTCCTGATTCTGGTGCTGGTGGTGCTGGCTTTTACCATTGTGGCGGGCTGGCTGGCGTTGCGGCGGCCAGGGAAGTAGAGCAGTGGGTAAACCAACAGAACCGGGAAGGCAAAAACCTCTTACCTTCCCGCCAGCCCACCAATAAAAAAGCCCGCACAGGCGGGCTTTTTCGATTTCACAGCGAATAAATCTTATGAAGGATTATTTACTGGGGCCGGAGCGGGGGCAGCGGCTGGCTGCGCCTGCTGCGCGGCATCAGGATTGGCAACGCTGGCGCCCTGCGGCGTAACCGGCGTCATCGGCTCCTCTTTAGGCTGTGCGTTCGGCGCTTCCGGTACTTCGGTCGGCGCGGTCTGCACGCTGTCAGCAACGCCGTTCACTTTAGTCGGCATGCCGGTACGATTCTGAATCGCCGCGTTGACCTGATCCTGGCTGACGCTGGCGTCAGCGATCACTTTGGTCACCGCAGAGGTCAGGGTAATCGGCACCACTTCGCGGGAGTTAAACTGCTCTTCGGTAGTAGAGAGCGGGTTATGCACCTCTACATAGCGCGAACCGTCCGGCTCCACCGTTGCTTTGACCGGCTGATCGATAAACTGCACGCGCGTGCCGACCGGCACGTTGTCGAACAGCCATTTGATATCGTCGGCGCGCAGACGTACGCAGCCGTGGCTGACGCGCAGGCCAATACCGAAGTTGGCGTTGGTGCCGTGGATGGCGTAGAGACGACCGATATAGAGCGCGTAGAGGCCCATCGGGTTGTCCGGACCGGCCGGGAACACTTCCGGCAGGTTCTCGCCGCGCGAGGCGTACTCAGCATGCATCGCTTTAGTCGGCGTCCAGGTCGGACCCGCTTTCTTGCGCTGCACCGTGGTGGTCCAGTTAACCGGCGTATCTTTGCCTAACTCGCCAATGCCGATCGGCAGCACCACAACGGTTTTAGTGCCTTTCGGATAGTAGTAGAGGCGCATTTCCGCGCTGTTGATCACGATGCCTTCACGCGGGGCGTCAGGCAGGATCAGTTGCTGCGGAATGATCATCTTTTTGCCCGCCTGCGGCAGGTAGACATCCATGCCAGGATTGGCTTCCAGCATATTGCTGAGGCCCATCTGGTACTGCGCCGCAAAAGCTTCCAGCGGCAGCTTGTTGTCCTGAGGGACGGTAATCTCAATATTTTGCCCAATCAGACGGCTGTTGGCGGCTGGTAAGGGGTAAACCACAGCGAAGGCGGACTGGCTGAATGCTGCCAGCGCCAGAGCCATTGAAGCAAACGCGCGAATCATTTTCATATTTTACAAGTCGTTATGGCCTGTTAGCAGGCTTGTCAGTTTATCGAACCCGTACCGGTCAGCGTGGCCGGCTGCACATTATATGGGCATTGTTTCGATGTTGTGAATCAGGATTTTAGCAGCCATCGCAGACTTTAGGTAACCGACTGTGTTATCGGGCCTCCTTGCCCTGATAAGGGAGCCGGTCAGGGCTGCCATAAGGTCACTTCACCGCTCAGTTTGCGATTGAGGAAAAAGGCGGCGCTAATCAGGGCCAGATGGGTCAGCGCCTGCGGCATATTGCCCAGCGCGCGGCCGTGATTGTCGAACTCCTCGGCATATAATCCCAGCGGGTTGGCGTAGCTCAGCAGTTTCTCAAACTCGAAATGCGCCTCGTGGATGCGTCCGGCGCGCGCCAGGCACTCTACATACCAGAACGAACAGGCGCCGAAAGAACCTTCCGAACCGGTCAGGCCGTCGGCGGGCGTCTCATCAATATTGTAGCGGCGCACCATACCGTCGCTTACCAGCTCGCGCTTGATGGCGTCGAGCGTCGCCAGCCATTCCGGATCGGTGGCACCGACGAAGCGCACCAGCGGCATCAGCAGCATCGAGGCGTCAAGATGGTTGCCGTGACGCGTTGAAACGAAGTGGCCGCGTTCGGCGTTCCAGAAGTTTTGCCAGATATCGGCGCGGATCTCGCTGCGCGCCTGGTCCCAGCGCGCGTAGGGCATCGGCAGCGAACGCTTCATGCCAAGGCGCAGCGCGCGATCCAGCGCCACCCAGCACATCAGTCGCGAGTGAAGAAAATGCTCCGGCTCACCGCGCATTTCCCAGATACCGGCGTCGGGCTGGTTCCAGTTTTCGCTCACCATATCGATCATCTGCGCAACGTGCTGCCAGCCGCGTTCTGAGATCGCTTCGCCATATTTGTTCGCCAGATAGACCGCATCCATTAGCTCGCCGTAAATATCGAGCTGCGTCTGCTGCCAGGCGTCGTTGCCGATGCGCACCGGCCGCGAGTCGGCGTAGCCGGAGAGGTTAAGCAGTTCGATCTCATGCAGTTCGATGCCGCTGTCGAGACGATACATCACCTGCAAACGCATCTCGTCGTGGTGGCTGTTCTCAACGCAGCGGCCGACCCAGCGGGTAAAGTTTTTCGCTTCGTCCACATAGCCGAGACGCATCAGCGCATACATGCTGAATGAGGCGTCGCGGATCCAGGAGGCGCGATAGTCCCAGTTGCGCACGCCGCCCAGCTCTTCCGGCAGACCAAAGGTGGCGGCAGCGGCGATAGAGCCGTGTTGGCTGGAGGTGAGCAGCTTCAGCGCCAGTGCCGAGCGCTGCACCATCTCCTGCCAGCGCCCGTTGTAGTTACTTTTTTTACTCCAGCGTCGCCAGTAGTTGATGGTTTCTTCGAAGCAGATTTCAGTGGCGACGGCGCCGATGCGCTCATCCTCCTGATTGCCGAATTCAAACTCGACGTGCTCGCCCGACTTGAGTTCAAAATGCGCCGTGGCGGCGTGCGCTTCGCAGGTCAGCGGCACCGTGGCGGCGAGGCGCAGCGTGGGCTGATTCTCCGCATAAAAGTCGATGCAGTCGCCTTCGGCCTGCGCGCGGGTTTGGGCGCGCGCATAGTCGTGACGCGGCGCGCAGCGCATGCTGAACCAGACGCTGCCGCGCACCATTTTGACCCGCCGAATCAGGCGGGGCAGCTTTTTCGCGTCGTCGCAGATCGGCATATAGTCGGTGATCTCCGCGACGCCTTCCGCACCCAGCCAGCGCGTCTGAAGAATATTGGTGTCTGGCAGATAGAGCTGCTGACGACGCACGTTTTCCCACTCCGGCGCCAGTGAAAATAGTCCCGCATCGTCGCTGTCGAGCAGCGCGGCGAATACCGACGGGCTGTCGAGCGCAGGCCAGCAGAGATAGTCAATGGTGCCGTCGTTTGCCACCAGCGCACAGGTGCGCAAATCGCCAATGATGCCGTGATCTTCAATCGGGCGTTTTATTTTGCTCATCCTCATCTCCGTAGCGGGCACTCTTTTAACTATAGACAAAGCGGCAGCAGGGGGCCGCGGCTGGACATAACGGGATTGCTTCTATACTTCACCTTACCCGACACCCTGAGGAAGCAACCATGACCACATCAGAGAATAAAGTCGCCGTCGTTACCGCATCTGACTCCGGCATCGGCCGCGCCAGCGCGCTTATGCTGGCGGAGCAGGGCTACGATCTCGGTATCACCTGGCGTTCCGATGAGGAGGGCGCGAAAGAGACCGCGCGTCTGGTGCGTGAAAAAGGCCGTCGCGCCGAGAGCATTCACCTCGACCTGTCCGATCCGCAGGAGGGCGGCCGCTCGCTCTCAGAGCTGATCTCCCGGCTTGGGCGTATTGACGCGCTGGTGAATAACGCAGGCGCGAACGCCAAATCTGAATTCCTCGATACGCCGTTTGAGGAGTGGCGCAAGGTGTTTAATGTTGACGTTGACGGCGCCTTTGTCTGCGGCCAAATCGCCGCGCGCAAAATGGTGGAGCAGGGCGCTGGCGGACGCATCATCAATATCACTTCGGTGCATGAGCACACGCCGCTGCCCAACGCCGTCGCCTACACGGCGGCGAAGCACGCCATGGGCGGCCTCACCAAATCAATGGCCATTAGCCTGATTAAACACAATATTCTGGTGAATTCCGTGGCGCCCGGCGCTATCGCCACGCCGATGAACAATATGGGCGACGGCGATGCGCAGAAGGTCAAAACGCCGGAGATTCCCATTGGACGCCCCGGCGACGTGCGCGAGATCGCCAGTCTTGTGGCCTGGCTCTGCTCGGAGTGGGCCAGCTATACCACCGGACAATCCTTTATCGTTGATGGCGGTTTTATGCTGGCCAATCCGCAGTTTTACGGCGGGAAGGATATCTAACCGGCGCGGCGGTTGTTCCAGCGGCGGATCACCCAGCGCAGCGCAAAGGCGAAGACCACCGCCGCGACCAGCCACAGAACATGTTTCAGGTGCTGATCGAGCTTGTGCAGCCAGGGCGCGATGACGCCGCCGGCAAAGTAACCCAGGGCGACGAAGATCGTCGCCCAGATCGCGGCGCCGATAATATTCAGCACCAGGAATTTCAGCGGCTTCAGGTGGCTTGCGCCGATAATAATCGGGCCGATAATGCGAAAGCCGTACATAAAGCGCACGCCGATAACAAACAGGCTGGGATGACGCTGGATCAGCCGGTTAGCCTTCACCACCTTGTCCTGATGCTTCTTCAGCTTACGCAAAATTTTCGTGCCGTAGCGACGGCCAATCCAGTAGAGCAGCTCATCGCCAATCACGCCGCCCGCCATGGCCGCCAGCACCACGCCGACAAAGTTCAGTAATCCCTCATGCGCCGCCACGCCACCCAGCAGGGTGAAAGTTTCCCCTTCGGCGATACAGCCGATAAGCAGCGCCAGGTAGCCATACTGCGTAATTAATCCGTTGATATCGAAATGCAAAAGTAAACTCCCTGTTCTGTCCGCGGTTAATACATTCTATACCGCTTCGGCCGATCATTCCGGCTGGCTTAGGCCACAGCGACTATTTTTTGTCGATTACCCGCCTGCTGGCTACAAAAGCAACAACGCCGTTTATACTTGAGGTGATGCTGCCTGAGGGGCCAGCGACGTGGATTCTGGGCAGCCTGTCGCATCTGCGAGGTGATTATATGAACCATGTCTGGGGTCTTATGGCGCATCCCGATCGGGAAATGCGCGATATCAAGCAAGAAAATGAGAGCGTTTCGCACCATTACACCCACCACGTTCTGCTGATGGCGGCGATCCCGGTGATCTGCGCCTTTATCGGCACAACGCAGCTGGGCTGGAACCTGGGCGAAGGGCGCTTTGTCCAGCTAAACCTGTTGACCGGAATTGCGCTCGGCATACTGTTTTATCTGCTTATTCTGGGCGGCGTAGCGGTAATGGGCCGCGTCATTTACTGGATGGCGCGAGACTATCCGCAGCGGCCCAGCATGCAGCGCTGTACGGTATTCGCCGGTTATGTCGCTACGCCGCTCTTTTTAAGCGGCATTGTGGCGCTCTATCCGCTGGTCTGGCTCTGCGTATTGATCGGCGCGCTGGCGCTGGTCTACACCGGCTATCTGCTTTATGTCGGTATTCCGCTGTTTCTCAATATAGACCGTGACGAAAGTCTGCGCTTCTCCGGCTCGACGCTGGCGATCGGCGTGCTGGTGTTTGAGGTGCTGCTGGCGCTGACCGTGGTGCTGTGGGGTTACGGGCCGCGACTGTTTTAAATCAACGCTGATCACGCTAGTAAGCGAATGATTTGGCTTAAACAGTAAAACGTCCTGCGACAGTGATGTCGCAGGACGTTTTTTTTTAACGCTCAGAAACATTCTCACCAGGAAATTTCTTACGCTTCCGCGTAATATGCTGCTGCCAGCCCCCGCGTGGTCGGCTCTGCGGCGGGCGGCCTGTGTACAACACGGCGTAATATTTTAATCGGTACTTTTTTATAAGATGCCTGTAACCATTCGCTATTCACTGCTTTCGCTGGCGCTGCTGTTCGGCGGCCAGGCGGCAATTGCGCCCGCCCAGGCGGCTACGTCTCTTTCTCAGCTCGCGCCGGTCGCCGAGCCGCAAATCGCCTCGGGCAGCGCGATGATCGTCGACCTTAATACCGGTAAGGTGCTCTTTTCCAGCCATCCCGATCGCGTTCGGCCTATCGCCTCTATCACCAAACTGATGACGGTGATGGTGGCGCTCGATGCGAAGCAGTCGCTGGATGAGCGAATTTCGGTGGATATCAGCCATACGCCGGAGATGCGCGGCGTCTTTTCCCGCGTCAAACTCAACAGCGAAATCAGCCGCCGCAATATGATGCTGCTGGCGCTGATGTCCTCAGAGAACCGCGCGGCGGCCAGCCTGGCGCATCACTATCCCGGCGGCTACGACGCCTTTATCCGCGCCATGAATGCCAAAGCGCGCGCGCTGGGCATGACGCATACGCGCTACGTCGAGCCGACCGGCCTGTCGATTCATAACGTCTCCAGCGCGGAAGATCTGGTTAAGCTGCTCCGCGCGACGCGCGACTATCCGCTGCTGGGCCAGCTGAGCACAACCAAAGAAGAGACCGCGGTCTTTACCCATCCGAGCTATGCGCTGCCGTTCCGCAACACCAACCATCTGATCTATAAAAACGACTGGCGCATTCAGCTGACCAAAACCGGCTACACCGATGAGGCGGGCCACTGCCTGGCAATGCGCACCCTGATCAATAACCGGCCGGTGGCGCTGGTGGTGCTGGACGCGTTCGGCAAATATACCCATTTCGCCGATGCTAACCGCCTGCGTGACTGGCTGCTGACCGGCAAGGCTGCGCCAGTGCCGGCGGCGGCGCTGGCCTATAAAAAACAGAAAGCCGGACAGGTGGCGAGCAACGCCCGCAGCGGCAGCGCGGTGGAATAATCCTTTACCGGCGTCTGCCTGCGCGGACGCCGTAACCCGGCTCGACGAGAACGGCCAGCATTCCTATAGTTTCCCGGTGCGCCTGGCCCTACACTACGCGCGAACGCGATGGTCGATCGCCTGAATTTGTGCTGGAACCCCACTCTTATGTTTAAGTTACGCTCCTTTTTCGCGCTGTTAATGCTGCTGGCGGTGGCCCTGTTCCCCGCCCGGAGCCAGGCAGATGACGATGCGGCCGACGCCGCGCAACAAACCGACGTCGCGGCTAAAGTGAACGCGGCGGTTGAACTGCCGAAAATGCAGAAAGTTCTCGACAAGATCAAAGGTCAGGTGTCGGGGCAGACCAATGAAAACCAGCTGACGCAGCTCAACGAGATGGCGCTGGAGCTGTCGGGCAGCGCCGATACGCTCGCTCAGGCGCTCCAGCCGCAGCGTCAGCAGCTCGACGCGCAGCTGGCGGTGCTAGGCCCTGCGCCCAAAGCGGACAGCGGCGTAAAAGAGACGCCGGAAGTCACCCGCAAACGCAGCTCGCTGGAGAGCCAGAAGGGCAAGCTCGACGATCAGATCAAGCAGGCGGACGGCATTAAAAACAGCGCGCTGATGCTCTCGTCGCAGATCACCAACCTGCGCCGCGATCTGATGAAAACCCAGCTGGCGCTTAACTCCGGCAGTATTTTCGGGCCGCGCTTCTGGGCGCCGCTGTTTGTGAAACAGGATCTTGATAACGAAAAGATCGACGATTTCCTGCAGGATTTAAAAGACTCCGCTGCGCTGTCGTGGGAGCCGGGCTACCGTTTTGGCACCGTCGCCTGGCTGCTGGCGGCGATGCTGGTGATGACGCTGGGACGTCGCTACGGTGAAGAGTTTCTCGCCTGGATCAGCATTCACAAAATGCCGGAAGGGCGGCTGCGCCGCAGCTTCCTCGCGGCGACCATTGCGCTGACCACGCTGGCGGCGGTGGTGCTGACCTTTAACTTCACCGCGCTGGCGTTTGCGCGCCGTGATGAAGTCTCCGGCGACGTGCAGGATTTTGTGGTCAGCCTGGTGAAACTCAGCGTCTCCTGCGGCCTTATTGCCGGTCTGGGACGCGCTTTTCTCTCCACGCGTCGGCCAAGCTGGCGTCTGCCGCCCATCTCCAACGAAGTGGCGCTGGCGCTGAAGCCGTTCCCGCCGATTACCGCTGTGCTGGTCTTTATTTTCCAGACGGTAGAGAACTTTAACTACACCGTCGGCACCAGCCTGAACACCACTATTTTCGCCAACGGCCTGACGGCGCTGTTAATCGGCAGCACCGCTCTGGCGATCAGCATGCGCACCAACCGCGTGCGCCGCCGCATGGTGCACGAGGGCAATCTGCCAGAAGTGCGCTCCACGCTGGTGGGGCTGATTCAGATGGCGCTGACGCTGACGGCGGTTGCTATTCTGCTGTCGCTGATTATCGGCTACGTGACGCTGGCGCGCTTCCTGAGCTATGAGGTGGTGTGGTGCGGTATTCTGTTCGGCTCCTTCTACTTCCTTAGCCATCTGATTAACGACGGCTGCGAAAACCTCTTTTCCGTTAACAGCCTGACGGGAAGGCGGCTGCAAACGTCGCTGAATATCGACGAGCGCCATCTGCAGCAGGCGGCGACGCTGCTGGCAGCGCTGGGTAAAACCCTGCTGGTCGGCTTTGTCGCGCTGGCGCTGTTTAACGGCACCTTCGCCTCGTCGACGCCGATCGAGCTGCTACAAAAAGCGATTGAGTTCTGGGGCGGTAAAGGGCTGGAGTCGCTGAACATCGTGCCGGCGCACATGGTCAACGCCATTATCTGTCTGGTAGTGGGCATCTATGTGCTGCGCCGGGTGCGCCGCTGGCTCGACAGCGACTTCCTGCCGAAAACCACTATGGACGCTGGCATGCGCGTGTCGCTGGTGACGCTGTTCAGCAATATTGGCTTTGTGCTGGTGATCCTGCTGACGCTTTCGATTATGGGTCTGCAGTGGAACAAGCTGGCATGGATCGTCAGCGCGCTGTCGGTCGGTATCGGTTTTGGTTTACAGGAGATTGTGAAGAACTTTATCTCCGGCCTGATCCTGTTGACCGAACGCCCGGTTAAGGTGGGCGATCTGGTGACCATTAGCGGTATCGAAGGCGATATCCGCCGCATCAACGTGCGCGCCACCGAAATCCAGCTTGGCGACAAGTCGACGGTTATCGTGCCGAACTCGCAGTTTATCTCGCAGAACGTGCGTAACGCCACTATGGGCAACGCGCAGGGCGTAGTGACCATCATGCTCACTTTCCCGCTCAATATCGATCCGGTGCGGGTACGCGAGCTGCTGCTGGAGGTCTATAACGAGAACGAACGCATTCTTGAGACGCCGGAGCCGTCAGTCTCCTTTAAGGATCTGACGCCGCAGGGCATCGTGCTGAGCGTTACCGGCAACGTCGCCAGCCAGCGCCAGATTGCGGGCGCGAAAAGCGATCTGCTGTTCGATATCCTGACGCGGCTGCGTAAAGAGGGCATTGTACTGTCGACGCCGCAGACCATGATTATTGAGCGTCGCCAGCAGATGGCGGAGCAGGAAGCGGATCCGCTGTCCTGATGGTTTAAGGTTACTGAGCCTGCGAAAGCGCAGGTAGTATGGGCAAAAGATCAAAGCGACTCGCGCCAGGGATAGCGCGAGATGAACGAGCAAGACTCTCTTAAACAACTTTGCGTTCTGACCATGCCACCGGCGCGAGTACGCCTGCCATAGCCGCCTTATTTTAAAATTGCTTCACCGCCCAGCCTTTCTGCTTGCTGGTTTTGCCAATGCCCGGATTAAAGGTATTGGTGGGATCGAGCTGACGATAAAAGGCCGCCAGCTGCGGTTTCGCCTGATAGAGATGCCCGACGTTATGCTCCGCCGGATACTCCGCGCCGCGCGCCTCTAAAATCGCCAGCATCTGCTCTTTCAGCGCATGCGCGTCCACCCCTTTTTTCACAATGTAATCCTGATGGAAAACGTGGCAGAAGAAGTGGCCGTAATAGAGGCGATGGATCAGCGACTGGGTAATCTCCGGCGGCAGGGTTTCAAACCAGTCGCGGTCGTTGCGGCGCAGCGCAATATCGAGCGCCAGAATATCCTCTACCTCGTCGGCGTGCACCGCGTGATAGCGCACCGCGGCGCCTGCTGCGGCGAAACGATGTAAAAAGGCGTGCGCGCCCTCTTTGCCTTCACACTCGAAAAATTCGCCGCCGCCTTCGTGGAAATAATCTTTCAGATACTCGCGCGCCTCCTCGACGCCTGCGCCGGACATCTTCAGCAGCAGATGATGCGCATATTTATCGCGGTACTGCTTCATGCGCTTCGGCAGGTGCGCCGGGAACAGGGCGCTGATGCGCTGCAGTACCCGGTCGGTAAAGTGTGGCTTAACGAAGCTCAGCTTCGCCAGCCAGGCGTCGATGCGGCCCTTCAGCGTAAAGAACAGCGGCATCTTGTCAGTGCCGAGCTTGTCGATCATCAGAAACGTATCTTTGCCGTAGACTTCGGCGATGTCATACATATCGCGATGCATATATTCGGCTGCCACCGGCAGCTGGGTAAAGTGGGCCAGAATATGACGGCGGATATCGCTCAGCACCGCCGGATCGTTGGTGCCGATATAGAACACCTGCTGCTGCGGCTCGCAGGGGAAAGTGTCCAGCCGCACCGCGAATACCGCCAGCTTGCCCGCGCAGCCGGAGGCCTCAAACAACCGGCTCGCATCGGCATTGAAGCGCGCTGGCGTATCGGCGTCCACATGACGTACGCGATCGGCATAGTCGGGATCGGAGGCGTGACGCCCGTCGTGCTGCACATCCTCCGGACGCCAGCGCTCATCATCGAGCCTGCCCAGAATCTCTTCCGGCGACGTGCCGAGCGTGATGCCGAGATGGTTTACCTGCTTCAGCTTGCCCTGCTCATCGACCTGAGCAAACAGCGCCATCTCGCTATAGGCCGGGCCGCGTTTGATCAGCGAGCCGCCGGAGTTATTGCAGACGCCGCCCAGCACCGAGGCGCCGATACAGGAGGAGCCGATAACCGAATGCGGCTCGCGATTAAGCGGCTTCAGCGTTTTCTCCAGCTGATAAAGGGTACTGCCCGGGAAAGCCAGCACCTGCCTGCCGTCATCGATCAGCTGCAGCTTATCGAGACGCCGCGTGCTGATAATCACCACCGGCCGGTCGTAGTCGTTGCCGTTGGGCGTCGAGCCTTCCGTCAGGCCCGTATTGGCCGCCTGCATCAGAATAATGGCGTCGGCGCTGACCAGGGTTTGCAGCACGCGCCACATCTCCAGCAGCGTGCCGGGAAACACCACGGCCAGCGCGTCGCCCTCGCCGGAACGAAAGCCTTTGCGGTAGCGTGCGGTTTGCTCTTTGTCGGTCAGCAGATGAGAGGCGCCAACGTGGCGGCGCAGGTCGGTGAGTAAAGCGGAATGAGACGCTGAGTGGATCATGTGCAACTCCTTGTCATGACATGGCGCCCTTACTGTAGCACGTCAGCGAAAAGCAGGCGGCAGTGTGACGCTAACGGCTACCTGCTATCCTGAACTTGTGGCACACTGCCGCCTGTTTATTCGATATTGCGCAGTCACTTAAGAGAACCCAACCTGATGAAATGGATTTACTCTGTTAGTCTCGCTGTCTCACTCGCTCTGCAACCCGCGCTGGCCGAAGAGCTGACTGGACCCCATCCCATGAACGCCCAGGCGCGCGACGCTTTTGTTAACCAGCTTCTGACCAAAATGACGCTGGACGAAAAAATTGGCCAGCTCAGGCTAATCAGCGTGGGGCCGGATAATCCGAAAGAGGCGATTCGCGACATGATCCAGAAAGGTCAGGTCGGCGCGATTTTCAATACCGTGACGCGCCAGGATATCCGCGCCATGCAGGATCAGGTGATGCAGCTTAGCCGCCTGAAAATTCCGCTCTTTTTTGCCTATGACGTGGTACACGGTCAGCGCACCATCTTTCCTATTCCGCTAGGGCTTGCCGCCAGCTGGGATCTGGATGCGGTAAGCGAAGTCGGGCGCGTCTCCGCGTATGAAGCCGCCGACGACGGCCTGAACATGACCTGGGCACCGATGGTGGACGTCAGCCGCGAACCGCGCTGGGGCCGTATCTCCGAAGGCTTCGGCGAAGATACCTGGCTCTCCTCGCAGATGGGCAGCACCATGGTGAAGGCGATGCAGGGCAAAAGCCCCGCCGATCGCTATGCGGTGATGACCAGCGTCAAACACTTCGCCGCCTATGGCGGCATCGAAGGTGGCCGCGACTACAATACCGTCGACATGAGCTCGCAGCGCCTGTTCCAGGATTATCTGCCGCCTTATAAAGCCTCGCTGGATGCCGGCAGCGGCGGCGTAATGGTGGCGCTCAACTCCCTTAACGGTGTGCCCGCCACGGCGGACAGCTGGCTGCTGAAAACGGTGCTGCGCGACGAATGGAAATTTAAAGGCATTACCATCAGCGACCACGGCGCGATTAAAGAGCTGCTCAAGCATGGCGTGGCGAGCGATCCCGAAGATGCGGTTCGCGTTGCCCTGAAGTCGGGCATCGACATGAGCATGAGCGACGAGTACTACAGCAAATATCTGCCGGGCCTGGTGAAGAGCGGGGCGGTCAGCATGGCGGAGATCGACGATGCGGCGCGCCATGTGCTCAATGTGAAATATGATATGGGGCTGTTCAACGATCCCTACAGCCATCTCGGCGCTAAAGAGAGCGATCCGCAGGATACCAATGCGGAAAGCCGCCTGCACCGCGCCGACGCGCGCGACGTGGCGCGCAAAAGCATCGTTCTGCTGAAAAACCGTCTGGAGACGCTGCCGCTGAAGCGCGCCGGCACCATCGCGCTGATTGGCCCGCTGGCGGACAGCCAGCGCGACATTATGGGCAGCTGGTCGGCGGCGGGCGTGGCGAAACAGTCGATTAGCCTGCTGCAGGGCATGCGCAACGCGACCGCGGGCAAAGCGACGCTGCTCTATGCCAAAGGCGCCAACATCAGCGACAACAAAGGCGTGCAGAACTTCCTCAACCTCTACGAGCAGGCGGTCTCGGTTGACGCACGCACGCCGCAGGCGATGATTGATGAGGCAGTAGAGAAAGCGAAGCAGGCGGACGTGGTGGTCGCGGCGGTCGGCGAGGCGCAGGGCATGGCGCATGAGGCCTCCAGCCGCAGCGAGATCTCCATTCCGGCCAGCCAGCAGAAGCTGCTGGCGGCGCTGAAGGCCACCGGCAAGCCGCTGGTGATCGTGCTGATGAACGGCCGACCGCTGACGCTGGTTAATGAAGATCGTATGGCGGATGCGCTGGTGGAAACCTGGTTTAGCGGTACGGAAGGGGGCAACGCTATCGCTGACGTCCTGTTCGGCGACTACAACCCGTCCGGCAAGCTGCCGATCACTTTCCCGCGCTCGGTAGGGCAGATCCCGCTGTACTACAACCATCTGCCGACCGGACGGCCTTACAACTTCGCCAAACCGAACAAATACACCTCGCACTACTATGATACGGTAAACGGCCCGCTCTATCCTTTTGGCTATGGGCTGAGCTACACCCGCTTCAGCGTCTCGCCGGTGAAAATGTCAGCGCCAACGATGCCGCGCAACGGCACGGTTGAGGCGAGCGTCACGGTGACCAACACCGGCGACCGCGACGGGGCGACGGTGGTGCAGATGTATCTGAACGATCCGGTCGCCTCCATCAGTCGTCCGGTACGCGAGCTGCGCGGCTTTAAGCGAATTATGCTGAAAGCGGGCGAATCGCAGACGGTGAGCTTTAAGATCGATGTGGATGCGCTGAAGTTCTGGAACCAGCAGATGCAGCAGGTGGCGGAACCCGGCAAGTTCCGGGTGATGATCGGGCTTGACTCTGTACGTACCCAGAACGCGCAGTTCGACTATCTGTAATCATGCGCGATACCCTTCTTCCGGCTTTGCCGCCGGAAGAAGGGAAAGCGCGCCTGAACTGGCCACACCCTTATGAACAGCATCCGCAACCGTATCCAGAACCAGGTTTTCCGCGTTAACGGCCTGGCGCTTAATGAGTTCGATATTTCACAGCCGCCCGGCGATCCTGGCCTGTTTGGCCCGGACAGCGTTATCTGGCGCGTACACGGCGACTTTCCCTCTATGCTGTGCGGCGGCATCAGCGCTTTGCTGCTGCAGATGCTGCATCCTTCCGCGCTGGCGGGCGTCTGGGATCACTCTAACTTTCGCCAGGATATGCTCGGCCGTCTGCGCCGCACCAGCCAGTTTATCGCCGTCACCACCTTCGGCAATCGCCATGACGCGAACCTGCTGATTGAGCGGGTCAAAAATATTCATCTGCGCGTCAGCGGCGTCGATAATTACGGACAGCCCTATGCCGCCAGCGATCCGCATCTGCTTACCTGGGTGCACGTCGCTGAAACCAGCGCCTTTCTCGCCGCTCATCTGCGCTTTAAAAATCCGCAGCTCAGCCTGGCGGAGCAGGATCGCTATTACCGGGAAGCGGCGCAGATCGCCGAAGCGCTGGGCGCAACAGCAGTGCCGAAAAGCGTTGAGGCGGTGAACAGCTATCTGCAACGCATGCGCGGCGAACTGCGCTACGACGAGCGCACCGCAGAGGTAACCCGACTGCTGCGCGAGGCGCCCGCGCCGGGCTGGCAGGCAAAACCGGCAATGAAAGTCATGTTGCAAACGGGCATGGCGCTGCTGCCCGGCTGGGCGCAGCAGATGTCGGGCTATCGCTTTAGCCCGCTGTCGCGCGCGCTGCTCGACGCCGAAATGCGGCTGCTGGCGAAAACGCTGCGCTGGTCAATCACGCGCGGCGCCTACCATCGCGCGATGCTGCGTATGGGACGGCAGCCTTAACGGCTTCTTAACGTTTCATTAGCGATAGCCTGGCTGTCGCAGCGGAGCCGCTTAACTGCCTCGCGCCAGTAAAGGTAACAAAAGGTTAAGTATTAAATTCATCATGCGGTCGGGTGTAGCCGCGCGGCCTGCTCATCAGACGCTGCCGCGCTGCCCGACGCTGCTGAAAGTAGTGCGCCAGCAGGCCGATCCCGGCGCCGATCGCCCCCAGCGACGGCAGACTGAAGTAAATATCGACAGGCAGCAGCACCAGCGCCGTCAGGCCCGCCACAATCAGCGTCGTCGCCAGCGTCAGCCAGGTGTAGCGATAAAGAAGCCAGAGAAAAAGCGCGAGAACCGCTAACTCGCGCCAGGCGAAATCGGGAACGGGCTGCATCATGCGCCTCCGAAAAAAAGGGAAGCCTGACCATAACATGCGGCTGCGCCTCAGAAACGCGAATAGATTTTCACCTGGCAGGCGAGCAATGCTTAAGCATCGCTGAGCCTTTCCGCATTGACCCGCGTGGCTCGCTTTACTTTTGCTTACCCTTGCACAATCGCGTTGCGCTGACTTTGAGAGTTTTACCCTTGTCTCACATGGCGGCAGTCCGGATCCTGCTCTAATCTCGGGGAAATGGATCCCTAAGCTTTGTCGAGGCGCTATGACTTACCAACCTCTGATTGCTGAGGTCCACAATCAGCAACATACTCTGACGGCGATTGTCGAGCAGGATGCGCGCACCGCTTACTTCTACATCTGGCCGACGGATCTGTTTCGCAGCCAGTACGCGGTGCGCGGCTGCTGGCTGCGCAATCTGCTGCCTGCGCCAGCGCAGGAGGATCGCGCTGCGATGGAGCAGGGCATCCCGCCGCTGCTCAGCGCCGAGTTTTGTCGCACCCTGGAGGCGGAGCCGCCGCTCGATCCCGCGGGCCTGCAGGTGCTATGGGAGCCGAGCGACGACGGCGCGGCGCTGTGGTATTACGGTCAGCTGCTGGCGGTTATTCCTGGCTGGAGCCTCTACCAGGAGAAGCAGGTCAGCTTCTCCTCCGGCTGTATCAAAAAGAACCGGCTTACCGCGCCGCTCGGTTCTGCTTCCACCAACGACTACTACGCGCGCGCGGAACACCAGCGCCAGTTCTGGCGCGACTGGCACGACGGCAACGAGTGGGAGCGGGTGCAGCAGGCGCTGCTGCAGAGCTACCAGGCGCAGTTCGGCGAGTCGGTAAAATATTACGCGATCGATCAGGGCAGCTGGCCGCCGATGGCGATCTCCCAGCACTGGCACCGCGGCACATGGTATTTCCTCACGCTCGGCATGAGCATCCGTCCGATGCCGCAGGTCGATTACCTGTTCGACGAGCTGGCACCGCAATATCGCCGTATCGAGCTGGCGATGGCGGTGGATGGCGAGGTGATGACCGAGGGCAACGCGGTGCAGATGGCGAGCGCGCTGGCTGAGTTCGCTCATCTTCCCTGGGCGCGTCTGACCTGGCTGGGCGAGGGCCATACGCTGGCGTCGGAAGTGGCGCCGGTCGGCTTTGACAGCTTCCTGTTGACCAACGCGCTGGCGGATGAGGCCGCGCAGTTTACGCTCTCCAGGCGCGACGGCGATCGGCCTAACCTGTTGTGGGCGACGCCGATCACCGAAGCGGAGCGCCAGTTCGCGCAGGCAAATGAGCTGGGCGGCCAGCAGCTAACGGAACTGCTGATGGCGGCGGGCAATAATCATATTTTCCGCCCGCGCCAGCAGGTGGTGGACAGCGAAATCTGATGACGACGCGCTGTTAGCGCAGCGCGCCGCATACCCGTTTCTCACTAAATCATCGGCTCTGTCAATGAGTTGTTAAAATTGTGATCTAGCGCGCCTCAAGTTACTCCTCCCCGCGCCGTTAACCCTGATCAGGCAATCGCGCCGTTTCTGCCAGGGGAAAGCAGATGCTAAAAACAACACAATCCCGCTTCACTGCGGTTCTTGTCCTTTTTTTTCTCGTTCTGATGCTTATTACGGTTGTGGTGATCAAACAGTTTATCGCGCCGCAGTTAACGGCTAACCAGAGCCAGCTGGTGCGCGATCAGGTCGACGCGCTGGCGACCGGTATTGTGGAGCAGATGAACCGCGTGCAGGCGCAGCAGCGCGCGATTACCGAGGGCGCAGGTGTGATGGAGAGCGCCGCCATTGATCAGCTGCTGCCTGCGCTGGTGAACCAGTATCAGGACAGCAACGTCTTCGGCGGCGGTATCTGGCCGCTGCCTAATCGTCGCGATCCGGCAAAAGAGAAAGACAGCAGCTTCTTTGCGCGCAACGCCAGCAATCAGCTTCAGGTTAATACCTACTGGAACTCTGACGCCGCCGACAAATACTGGGAACAGCCTTGGTACAAAGATGGCATGGCCGCGCCTAAAGGGCAGTGCGCCTGGGCGAAAGCCTACCAGGACGCCGCCAGCCCGCAGCCGCGCACCAACTGCGCCATGGCGATCTATCGTGACGGCACCGTCTGGGGCGTCGCCACCATTGACGTCACCCTCGGCTTTTTCAACCACCTGGCAAAAGAGATGGGTGACGCCATTCAGGGACGCGTGCTGATTGTTGAGGCTGACGGCAAAGTCGTGGGCAACGCCGCGCTGGTGGACGGTACGCCGAAGCTGGAGAACCTGAGCGATCTGCAACTGCCGATGGCAGCGCCGCTGAAAGGCCTGCTGAGCAGCGCCGGCACGCAGCCGACTGAAACCACCTTTGATGGCGAGGATGGCGAACATACGCTGTTCCTGCAGTCTATTGCGGGCAGCCCGTGGTATCTGGCCAGCGATGTGCCGACCAGCCTGCTGACCGCGCAGGCGCACAGTATGCTGACGCGTCTCGGCCTGGTGCAGATCCCGCTGGCGGTCATACTGCTGCTGGTACTGCTGGGCTTTATCCGTTCGATGATGCAGCGCCTCAACGTACTGCATCGCAACATTGACGCGCTGGCGCAGGGCGGGGCCGATCTGACCCAGCGCTTGCCGACCAGCAACAGCCCGGAATTCAACGCCGTGGCGCAGAGCTTTAACAACTTTATCAGCTATCTGCAGGGGCTGATGCGCCAGGTCGGCGACAGCGCGCTGGCGATTACCGCCGCTTCGCGCGAGATCGCCAGCGGCAACGCCAACCTCTCGTCACGCACCGAAGACCAGGCCAGCTCTATCGTCGAGACTGCCGCCTCTATGGAGCAGCTGACCGGTACGGTGCGCCAGAACGCCGACAACGCGACTCATGCTAACCAGCTGGCGGGCAATGCGTCGCAGGTGGCGGCGCGCGGAACGGAAGTGGTGCGTCAGGTGGTGAGCACCATGGGCGAGATCCATCACTCCTCGCGCAAAGTCGTGGATATTATCAGCGTTATCGACAGCATCGCTTTCCAGACCAATATCCTGGCGCTGAACGCCGCGGTGGAAGCGGCGCGAGCAGGCGAGCAGGGTCGCGGCTTTGCGGTGGTCGCCTCGGAGGTACGCAATCTGGCGCAGCGTTCAGCCAACTCGGCGCGCGAAATTAAAAAGCTGATTGAGGAATCAGTGGCTAATATCGACGCGGGCAGCCAGCTGGTCGAGCAGGCGGGTGAAACCATGGACGAGCTGATGCAGGGCGTCAGCAGCGTAACGACGCTGATGAGCGAAATCATGTCCGCCAGCCGCGAGCAGAGTATGGGCATTGAACAGGTCAACGTGGCGATCACCCAGCTCGACGGCACCACGCAGCAGAACGCCGCGCTGGTGGAGCAGGTTTCCGCCGCTGCCCAGGCGATGGAGGAGCAGAGCGTCCAGCTGGAGCAGGTGGTGCAAAGCTTCCGTCTGTAACCTCTACTCAGGGGCTCGCGCAGGCGGGCCCTCTTTTTTTGCGGGGAACCGCACGAATTCACGCGGCATGAAACAGCAAGGATGTGCCAGAATAACCAGGAGTTATCTTAAGGAATCCTCATGTCTGCTATCGAAGTTATTCTCGTCGATCATCTCGATCGTCCCACCGGTAAAATGGAAAAGCTGGAAGTGCATGAGAAGGGGTTACTGCATCGCGCAGTGACGGTCTACGTATTTAACTCCTCCGGCGAGCTGCTGTTACAGCGCCGCGCCAGCGGCAAATACCACTGCGGCGGACTGTGGAGCAATACCACCTGCGGCCATCCCTGTCCGGCGGAGCCAACCCAGCAGGCGGCGGAACGCCGTTTATTTGAAGAGATGGGGCTGGAACTGTCGCTGACCCCTGTGTTTGAGCTGAGCTACAATCTGCCGCTCAGCAACGGCCTGATCGAGCATGAGTATGGGCATGTCTACTTCGCCGTCAGCGATGACAAACCCACGCCCAATCCGCAGGAGGCGGACGACTGGTGCTATCGCTCCGTCAGCGAGATCCAGCGCGCAATGCTGGAGGAGCCGCAGCAGTTCACGCCCTGGTTTCTCTACACCTTTCCCCGTATTCCCGCCTACCTGAATGCGATGAGTATGCCAGCCTGAATAGCGGCTCAGACCTTTTCCAGGCTGTCCTGAGCCGGTAAGCAGAAAAGGAACCGAATCCCGCCGCGGAAGAGGCGGGACGCGCTTTTTAACGCTCAGCAAAATCTTCCGCGTCTACATCATAGCCCGACGGCTCCCAGCGGATCGCCAGCAGCGCGAGCAGACCGGCCAGCGGCGCAAGGAAAATCACCCAGAAGACGCCGGTACCGAGCGCGGCGACCAGCACCGGAAACAGAAACAGCGAGAGGGTAGAGCTGCCGCGCATCAGCGTCTGATTAAAACCAACGCCGACGCCGCGCAGCGAAGTGGGATAGCTGAGCGAGGCGAAGGTCATGGTATGCGAGCCGGGGCCGAAACCCTGGCCAAACAGGAACAGCGCCAGCATCGCAATAGCGATGCCCGCTTCCAGACCGCCTTCGGGACGTCCAGTTAGCGCCAGCCCCAGCAGCGCCACGCACTGGCAGGCGTAACCCGCCACCGACATCTTCCATGCGCCAAGACGCGGCACCAGCCGCACCGCCAGCACGCCGCCGACAAAAGCGAACAGCAGATTGAGCGCCAGCGACACCAGAATGGTGGTGAGCATCGACTGGGCGAAAAAGCTGGTGATGATTACCGGCAGGCCAAATGCCACCGCGTTATAGGCGAAGGAAGAGGCGACCGAGGTAATGGTCGCCAGCAGCGTGCGGCGCAGATAAACGCCCCGCAGCAGCGCGCCGTAGTTGCGCCAGCTGGCGCGGCGCGCAGGCTGGGTCGGCGTTGCCGCCGCATCCTCGGCCACCTGCGCATTGATGTTCCAGCCGCTGCGCAGAATCGCGGCCGCGCCTTTCAGGTCGCCCTGATTCGCCGCCCAGACCGGCGACTCGCTCATATAGCGGCTGCGGATAGCGATAATGATCAACGCAGGCACCGCGCCGAACCCGAGGATTAAGCGCCACAGCCAGCCGGTGTGGCTCTCCGGCAGCACCCCATAGAGCAGCAGCACCAGCAGATAAGAGATACTGATCGCCGCATACCAGGTGGGGCACCACATCGCCACGCTGGCGGCCTTATTGCCCTGGCCGCGCAGGCGGGAAAACTCGGCGAGGAACGCCATCGCCACCGGCAGATCGATACCAACGCCCAGCCCCATTACGAAGCGCGCGCCGCCCAGCACATACTCATTGGGCGCGAAGGCGCAGGCGAGCGCCGCCACCACGAAAAAGAACATATCCGCCATAAATACGCGATAGCGGCCGATTTTATCGGTGAGATAGCCGCCGATTAACGCGCCGACAATGGCGCCAAAGGTAATGGCGGAGGCGACCATGCCGGTGCCGGTCGGGGTCAGGCTAAACTCGCGCGCCACATCCTTAATGCCAAACGCCAGCGCGCCGAGATCGTAAGCGTCGAGAAATACGCCGCCCAGCGCGATCGCCACCACGATGCGCGCATTATTGCGCGCGCCGTCGCCGCTGTTGATCAGGCGAGAAACGTCAGCCGCGCTGCGGATCCACTGCGTTTCACCGTCGGGCCGGTTCCCTGTTAACGCCACATGGGCGGAAGATGAAGTGAGATCGGTCATGATGTTGTCTGTGGTTATTGTGAGTGAACGGACAGCTTACCGTCCAGACGTCTGGACGTAAATTACTTTGCGTTATAACCGAACCGATAACGATATGAAAAAGTTGAGGCGTAACCGTTCACGCTTCAGGCAATGTGTTACGCGATGCATGACGAAACGACTATCCTCTATAAGCACCTCACATATAACCGAATTAAAGGAACACCTTATGGCAAGGTCTGGTTTTCTGGCATTGACGGCAGCGGCGCTGCTGCTGGCGACAGGCGCGGCGCAGGCCGCCGACCCCGTACGCGTAGGTTCGAAAATCGATACCGAAGGTTCGCTGCTGGGCAATGTGATTTTGCAGGTGCTGGAGAAACACGGCGTCAAGACGGTAAACAAAATCCAGCTCGGCACCACGCAGGTGGTACGCGGCGCGATTACCGCGGGCGAACTGGATATCTACCCTGAATATACCGGCAACGGCGCCTTCTTTTTCAATGACGAAAAAGACCCAGTCTGGAAAAACGCACGTCAGGGCTACGAGAAGGTGAAAAAGCTCGACGCTGAAAAAAATCAGCTGGTGTGGCTGACCCCTGCGCCGGCGAATAATACCTGGACTATCGCGGTGCGCCAGGATGTCGCGCAGCAGAACAAGCTCACTTCTCTTGAGGATCTCAGCCGCTACCTGAAAAAAGGCGGCACGTTCAAACTGGCGGCCTCGGCGGAATTTATCGAGCGCGGCGACGCCCTGCCGGCCTTTGAAAAAGCCTATGACTTTAAGCTGACGCAGAGCCAGCTGCTCTCGCTGGCGGGCGGCGATACGGCCGTGACCATCAAGGCAGCGGCGCAACAGACCTCCGGCGTCAACGCGGCGATGGCTTACGGCACCGATGGCCCGGTCGCGGCGCTGGGCCTGCAAACCCTGAGCGATCCCAAAGGCGTACAGCCTATCTATGCGCCAACGCCGGTAATCCGCGCCTCTGTGCTGAAAGCCTATCCCGATATCGATAGCTGGCTGAAACCGGTCTTCAGCAAGCTGGATGAGAAAACGCTGCAGCAGCTTAACGCGAAGATCGCGGTAGAGGGCCAGGATGCCAGCAGCGTGGCGAAAGCGTGGCTGCAGCAGCAGAAGCTGCTGTAAGCCATGGCGCTATCGCGGGAAGCGATGCTGCCAGCGCGCCGCCAGCCGGTGGCGCTGCTGCTGCTGCTGTTGTTAAGCCTGGCGCTCTACTGGCTGCCGTTTCTCAGCTACGCACCGAACCGGCTGGTCTCCGGCCAGCCGCTGATGCTGGGCCAGGTGAGCGACGCCGGATGGCTGGCGCTGCCGCTGGCGGCGCTCTGGCTGCTGCTGTGGGCGCGTCCGACGCACGCGCCGCTTGCGCTGATGCTGCTCGCCTGCGACGCGCTGCTGACCGGCATGGTCTGGCTGAGCGGACATGAAGCGGCGCGACTGGCGGCGCAGGGCAGCGCCCTGGCGAGAACCAGCTTCGGCAGCGGCTTGTGGCTGGCGTGCGGCGTCACGCTGCTGCTGGGCGCGGAACTGGCGCGCAATCTGACGCGCAATAACCTCTGGCGGCTGCTGCTCAATCTGCAGATCTGGCTGCTGCCGCTGCTGATGCTGTTCAGCGGCGAGCTGAACGCGCTGTCGCTGCTGAAGGAGTACGCCAACCGGCAGGCGGTGTTTGACGCGGCGCTGGCGCGGCACCTGACGCTGCTCTGCGGCACGCTGCTGCCCGCGCTGCTGATCGGTCTGCCGCTCGGCGTCCTGCTCTACCGGCGTCCGGGGTGGCAGAGCGGCGTCTTTAGCGTGCTGAACGTTATCCAGACCGTACCGTCTGTGGCGCTCTTCGGCCTGCTGATCGCGCCGCTGGCCGGGCTGGCGAAATCCTTTCCCTGGCTTAAGGGGTGGGGCATCAGCGGCATCGGCATGGCCCCGGCGCTGATCGCGCTCACGCTCTATGCGCTGCTGCCGCTGGTGCGCAGCGTAGTGGCCGGACTGCAGCAGGTACCGCGCGACGTGCGCGAAAGCGCGCGCGGCATGGGCATGGGTCAGCTGCAGCGCTTTTTTGCCGTTGACGTGCCGCTGGCGCTGCCGGTGTGGCTCGCCGGACTGCGCGTGGTGGTGGTGCAGACGCTGGGCATGGCGGTCATCGCCGCGCTGATCGGCGCAGGCGGCTTCGGCGCCATTATTTTTCAGGGATTGCTCAGCAGCGCGCTCGATCTGGTGCTGCTCGGCGTGATCCCGGTGATTGCGCTGGCGGTGGCGATCGATGCGCTGTTCCGCCTGCTGATTTCCCTGCTGGAGAGAACCCATGATTCACTTTAACGGCGTCAGTAAGTACTTTGGCGACAAAGCGGCGGTCAAAGACCTGACGCTACAGATTGGTGAGGGTGAGTTCAGCGTGCTGCTCGGCACATCCGGTTCCGGCAAATCAACCACGCTGAAGATGATCAACCGGCTGGTGGAGTATGACGAGGGTGAAATACGCTTCGCGGGCGAGTCGATTCGCCAGCTCGACGCGCGCGATTTACGTCGGCGCATGGGCTACGCCATTCAGTCGATCGGCCTGTTTCCTCACTGGACGGTAGAAAAGAATATCGCCACCGTACCTGCGCTGCTCGGCTGGCCCAAGGCCCGCATTCGCGCCCGGGTTGAGGAGTTGCTGACGCTGCTCAGCCTGGATGGGCATCTGGCGCGCCGTCTGCCGCATCAGCTTTCAGGCGGACAGCAGCAGCGCGTCGGCGTCGCGCGTGCGCTGGCGGCCGATCCCGAAGTCTTGCTGATGGATGAGCCCTTCGGCGCGCTCGATCCGGTTACGCGCGGCGCGCTGCAGCAGGAGATGCTGCGCATTCACCGCCTGTCGGGCCGCACTATCGTGCTGGTAACGCACGATATCGACGAGGCGCTGACGCTGGCGGATAACATTGTGTTGATGGATAACGGCGAGATCGTTCAACAGGGCAAGCCCGCCGCGCTGCTGACGCAGCCGAAAAACGACTTTGTGCAGGACTTCTTCGGCAGAAGCGAACTGGGCGTGCGGCTGCTGTCGCTGGGGCAGGTGGGCAACGCGGCGCGGCGCGGCGAGTGGCTGGAGGGCGAGCCGCTGGGCGCCGCCCAGTCGCTGCGCGAAGCGTTGTCGCAGTTTATCGCCCGGCGCGCCGATAAGCTGCCGGTGGTGGATGAGCGCCAGCAGCCGCTGGGTGTGCTCTACTTCAGCGATCTGCTGACCCTGCGTGAGGGTTCATGATGCGCTGGCTGAAGGATCCGCTGTTGTGGCTGATTATGCTGTTTATCGCTCTGCTGGTCGGCTTGCCCTACAGCGGGCCGCTTTTTGCCTGGTGGTTTCCCGAGCAGGCGCGCCCGCTCTATCAGCAGGAGAGCTTTTTACAGCTGGCGCTGGCGCATCTCTTTCTGGTGATTACCGCCAGCGTGCTGGCGTTGTTGATCGGCGCAGGCGGTGGCGTGCTGGTCACGCGCCGCGCGGGACGCCGCTTTCGTCCGCTGGTGGAAACCATCGTGGCGGCCGGGCAAACCGTTCCGCCGGTGGCGGTGCTGGCGATTGCGGTGCCGGTCATGGGGTTCGGCGCCTGGCCAGCGGTCGTGGCGCTGCTGCTCTATGGTCTGTTGCCGATTTTACAGGGGACGCTGGCCGGGCTGGATAGCGTGCCCGCCAGCAGCAGGGAGATCGCCGATGGGGTCGGCATGAGCGCATGGCAGCGTTTGTGGCAGGTAGAGCTGGCGCTGGCTGCGCCGGTGATTCTGGCTGGCGTACGCACCTCAGTGATCGTCAATATCGGCACTGCGGCTATCGCATCGACGGTGGGCGCGGAAAGCCTCGGCTCGCCAGTGATTATCGGCCTGAGCGGCTTCAACACCGCCTATGTTATTCAGGGGGCGCTGCTGGTAGCGCTGCTGGCCATTGTCAGCGATCGCCTGTTTGAGCGCCTGCAGCGCCGACTTAGCGTGAGTGGAGAATAAGGGTGTAGCCGACCAGCATCAGCCCGCCGGTGCCGCCGACGGCCATAATGAAAAACAGCGTTGCGAAGAAGATTTTTTGCCAGTTCATGCAGAAACCTGATTGAAGCCCGAAAGCCGGGGATAATAACGCGGGCAGGGCGAGGCGAAAAGGGCCCTGCGTGCGTTTTACTGAAAGCGCGTTTCGTGCGCGCGAATGGAAAAGCCCTGTTCCTGCCAGTGCGTCAGCTGCTCCTGCTGGCGACGAGTCAGTTTTTTTCCGGTCCAGACAAAAATGGTCTGACCGGGAAAAAGCTCAGGACGCGGCAGATCCAGCGGCTCCGCCAGCACGTCCAGCCGCCAGCCTTCCTGGGCAAGGCGCCAGGCTTCCAGCCAGATACGGGTGCGATCTTCCACCGCCCAGCCGAGGATCAGCGCGTCTTTACCCGCTTTCTTGCGGCTGGCGGCAAGACAGAAGGCGACGTAGTCGATCAGCGCGCCATCCAGCAGGCTGCTCATCACGCGCGCAGTGTTCTGATCCAGCCCAAGTTTCTGCCGCACCGGCATAATGACGTGATCGATAAGCGCGTCTACCGGGTTTTCCCGTCCAAGCGCCGCGATTTTAGCGCGCAGCTTTGCAGGCTTAACGTGACGCAACACGCTCATCAGCTCTTCCTGCAGGTTGACCCAGCCGTCATGCACATTCAGGCTTTCGCCTTCGAGCAGCGCTTTGACTTTGCCCACCGGTACGCCGCTTTCGATCCAGCGTTTAATTTCTTCAATGCGCTGAACATCCTCGTCATCAAACTGACGATGTCCACCCTCCGAGCGCTGTGGCTTCAGTAAGCCATAACGCCGTTGCCACGCGCGCAGCGTGACTGGATTTATTCCACAGCGTTCGGCAACGTCACCGATACTGTAAAAGGCCATAACTTCCCCAAACTTCCTGACCGCAATCAGATAACCTTAACCAACCCGATCAACTTGTACAAATGTTTTTTATATGTACAAGTTGACGGTAAAGCCAGTTTCACGCTAGATCTCATGTGTGAGAAATGATTCTCAGATATGAGAGGTTACGCGTGTTAACTGAAGATACCGAACAGCGCCTCGCGGCCCGCCTTGCAGAACTCCGCGTTCAACGCGGCTGGTCACTGGATGAACTCGCCACGGCGACCGGCATCAGCCGCGCATCATTGTCGCGTATTGAGCGCGGCGAAACCAGCCCCACGGCTGCGTTATTAAACCGTTTATGCGTAGCTTATGGTCTTACCATGTCGCGCCTGCTAAGTGAAGTGGAAGAGGGCGTTGATCTGTTGCTGACGCCGGAGCAGCAGCCGCTATGGCGCGACGATGAAAGTGGCTTTGTGCGCCGCAACGTCTCGCCGCCAGCGTCCCATTTTCGCGCAGAGCTGGTTGAAGGCCAGCTGCGTCCCGGCGCGCGCATCGACTATGACGCCCCGCCCGTTCAGGGGCTGGAGCAGCACATCTGGCTGCAGCAAGGCGGGCTGACCATCACCATGGACGGGCAGAGCTGGACGATGCAGACAGGCGATTGCCTGCGCTTTCATCTGACTGGCCGCTCCGCGTTTGAAGCGCACCTCACCGACGGCGCGCGCTATGTGCTGGTGGTATGCAAACCATGACAACATATGAATGGATTGACGCCGCTCAGGCGCGGCAGCGGTTACTCTCCCTCAGCGATGTGCTGCTGGCGTGCGTGGCGGACGGTGCCAGTATCGGCTTCACCGATCCGCAGGACAGCGCGGTGGTTGAGCGTTTCTGGCAAAGCCGCGCAGAAAGCCTCGCTCCCGGCGAGAATGAACTTCTTATCGCCTGCCAGTATGGCAGGGTCGTCGGTACCGTGATGATTAACGCGGCAGGCATGCCTAACGGCCGCCACCGCGCGGAGATCAGCAAGCTGCTGGTGCATCCGCATGCCCGACGTCAGGGCATTGCGCGCCAGCTGATGCAGCAGGCCGAACAGCGGGCGCAGGCGCTGGGTAAAACCTTGCTGGTGCTTGATACCCGCAGCGGCGACGTCGCCAGCCACCTCTATCTTTCGCTGGGCTGGCAGATAGCCGGATCGATTCCCTGCTACGCCGAGTCAGTCACCGGCGAGCGGGAGGCGACAACGGTGATGTTTAAGCAGCTGGGCGCTCTGCCATGATTCTGGTCGAGCGTGAAGAGGCCGATCATCCAGATGCTTGCTGGCTGCTGGATCAGCTTTCTGAAACGCTGGAGCAGTTAACCGGTAGCAGCGGCCGCGCTCGCTTTAATACAGCAGAAATGGCATTGCCGGGCTACTGCTTCGCAGTGGCGCGCAATGCGCAGCAGCAGCCGATCGGGTGTGGTGCATTCCGTCCTTTACAGCCCGGCGTGGCCGAACTTAAGCGCATGTTTGCCCTGCCCGGAAGCCAGGGCACTGGCGCGGCGCTGCTGCATTTTCTTGAGCAGCAGGCGCTACTGGCGGGCTATCAACATTTGTGGCTTGAAACGCGCCGCATTAATGGACGAGCGCTCGCCTTTTACGCTCGCCATGGCTATCAGCCGATTGCGCCGTTCGGCTGCTATATCACGATGCCGCAGGCACAATGCCTGGGTAAGCGGCTGGACGCTCAGGGAAGATCGTAGCTGACTGGCGTAACAGCTTTCCGATCAATCTCCCTGCCCAGGGCGCGTACCGCGCTACGCAGCGGGCAGAGCGTTCCGACCGGCGTCACGCGACAGTCCGCCTGTCGCCACTCTTCGCGCAGCAGCGGATGCGTCGCATCGATCGGCTGCAGGCGACGCAGATCGTCCAGACTTTGCGCCTGAAAGTAGACGCGTAAAAAACGCTCACCGCTGAGCTTATCGCGCCAGCGCTCAAGAACCAGACTGCTGCCGGGCGGGATATTGCCGCGCGCGTAGCCAGGTAGCGTCCAGCTAAAGTTCATCAGGGTGCGCACCATGGCGATATTGGTATCGTGAGCGACCAGCAGCAGCCAGCGCGCGTCTGGCGTGGCGGCGCGGTCTTCAGCAGCCTCCAGCATCGCGTTGAGCAGAATAGAGGCGCGCTTCTGCGCGGTGTAGAGCACGTCGTTGCTGAGGTCGTAGTTCGCCGTCAGCAGCGGCAGGATGGCGCTGATCTGCTCTGCGCGGGTGATATTGCCCCAGGCGATCTGGCTGAACGGCAGGTTTTCACTCCAGCCCAGGCGAAGCGTCTCCGCCATATTCGCCAGCACGCTCAGACCGGCAATATAGGTTTTGCCGCTCTTGCTCTGGCGGATCTGCCAGGGCGGATCGAATAGCGCGCACTGCGCGTCAGAGAGGCATACCGCCTGCTTTAACGCCTGGATGGCAGGCTTCAGCTTCTGCCGTAGCAGCGGAAGATCGCCCGCTTTCGCCGCTACTGCCGCCTGCTGCCGCGCAGGATCGGGAGTGGTCGCGGCAAAGGCGTCGGTCTGGAACAGCGGGTCGTTTTCGCCCATGACATGATGTACGGCGACGCCGCAGCCGGGAAAGGCACCGTCAACCAGCGCTTCCGCAGTGGCGCGGGTACGCTGCAGCGGGCTGGCCCGTACATAGATATCCTGCGGCTGCGGGCAGCCATCCGTCAGCAGGCCGAGCTGGCGATAGTGTTTGCCTTCCCAGCGCCCTTTATTGAGCACCGCCGCATAACCGTGGCCGGTCAGTTCGCCGTCGCGCGTGCTCCAGACCGCCCAGGGCCGCTGCGTGGCGGCTTCGATATCATGGCGATTGCCCGGCGTCGGCGGGCGAACGCCGTGGCGGCTCAGCTCCACGACCTTTTCCAGCTGATAGTCCGGTTGCGCAGCGGCCTGCGCCGCGTTGAAACAGAGGGCGCAGGCAATAAGCAGGCGCGCCGCGACCTGATGTCTGGCTGTCATCATATGTTTTTCCTTAAAAGGGAGAGGCTAAGATGAAAAGGAGGTGCGCTGTTCGATAGCGTGACGTCGCGCAACAATAGCGGCCGTGACGAAACATAACAGCGCTGAAACCAGGCCCGCGGCGACCCAGAACAGGGATAGCGTATGAAAATCATAGAGGATTTTATTATTCTCCCGCAGCGAGGTCTGGTCGATAATCATGCCGGTGAGAAACTCGCCCAGCCCGGCACCCGCATAGCTGGCGATGCCGATAGTGCCCAGCGCGGCGCCGGCAGCTTTTTTCGATGAAATATCGACAGCAATCAATCCGCCAAGAAAGCAGGTCAGCGCGCCGATAGTCGCGCCGAAGATAACCATCGACAGAATATCGGTGTAATAGTTATGCGGCGACCAGAGCATGAGCGCGAAGCCGAGCGTATTGAGCAAACTGATAAAACCGGCCATCACGCTGCGATTGCGCGGAAAAAAACGATCCGACAGCATGCCAGCCATAATCGTGCCGATGATACCCGCGATGGCATTGACGCCGATAATGCCAGAGGCTTCAACGGTGGTATAGGCCTTGCCCTGCTGGAGAAAGAAAATTCCCCAAGAATTAACGGCATAGCGATCGATATACATAAAAGCGGAGGCGAGCGCCAGCGTCCAGAGCGCAGGGTTACGCAGAGCGAAAAGCTGGTTTTTAAATACCGAACCCTTGTTATCTTCGCTTTCATGCGGCTCGTCACTCAGCGTCTGAATCGACGGAAAACCGCAGCTTTGCGGCGAATCGCGCATAAACAGCAGCATGATAACAATGCCTGCCGCGCCAAGCGCCGCAGTGGAGAGATAGCCCATATGCCAGCCGTAACCGGCGATTACCGCAGCGATGACCATATAGGTCAGGGCCTCGCCAATATTGTGCGCGGTAGACCAGATGGCGTAAAAAGTGCCGCGCTCTTTATTACCGTACCAGCGCGCCAGCGAGACAGCGCAAGGCCCGACGCCCATAGACTGTGCCCAGCCGTTTATGCCCCAGAAGATCGCCAGCAGCATGGCGTTAGTGGTCATACCCATCATCAAATTCATCGCCGCGCTAATCAGCAGGCCCAGACTCATAAAGCGAACGACGTTGGCATGGTCGGCAAGGAAACCATTAACCAGCTTACCGATGGCGTAGCTAAAAAAGAGCGCGGAACCGATCATGCCCAGTTCAGAAGGGGAGAGGCCCAGTTCCACCAGGGCGCTTTTTGCCACGGTGAATGAGAGCCGACACACGTAGAAGGTGACATAGGCAGCCGTCATCGCCAGAAAAGTTTGCCAGCGAACGAAGCGAAAACGTTCTGCGTTCAGGGGCGCGGCGTGCTTCGCCGGGGCCGCCCGGAAAAAACCGATCAATCCGTACATTATCCTGTCTCCGTAGGGTAGAGGCGTGTCTGATAAATCTGTCATCCCTGAAAGCGAATCCCGGTATAGCGTGCGTATATCATTTACGGAAAGATGTGCCGCAGGTTAGTCGAGGTTTTGCTTAACCCATTGTTTTAATTGTGGGTAAAGCGTTTTGCTCGCCAGCAGAACAGGGTTCCCGCGCTTAATGCCGTCCTCTGTGAGATAGGGATTAGTCACGCCGCCCGCCTCACGCATTAGCACGATGCCGGGCAAGCCATCCCAGGGATTCATATGAGGCTCGTAGTAGCCAATGAGACGGCCCGCTGCCGCCCATGCGCTCATCAGCGCGCCTGAGCCGTTGCGGACAAACATGCCGCCCTGTTGCAGCAGAGCGTCGAGAAAAGGCAGAAACTCGGCGGTCGTAACCCGGTGCGACGTACCCACCCCCATCACGCCATCTGCGACTGTTTCGGCCGGATGAGGCGTTATGGGACGATCGTTTAACCAGGCGCCGCTTCCTTTGCAGGCGTGAAACAGCTCGCCGTGATTAGGATCGTAAACGACGCCTATCACCGGCTCGCCGTCGATTATGACCGCCAGCGAGAGGCACCAGGTGTGCAGGCCGTTGAGAAAGCTGCTGGTGCCATCGATGGGATCCACCACCCAGAGCACCCGCGCCTCATCTTGAGCGAATCCGCTTTCCTCACCTAAAAAACCATCTTCAGGAAAGCTCTGCGCAATACGTGA
Organism: Pantoea sp. UBA5923; assembly: GCF_002431095.1. Taxonomy (NCBI): domain Bacteria; kingdom Pseudomonadati; phylum Pseudomonadota; class Gammaproteobacteria; order Enterobacterales; family Erwiniaceae; genus Pantoea; species Pantoea sp. UBA5923. Next base: position 45,420 of record NZ_DJDN01000065.1, read on the forward strand.
TTTCACCAGCGCTTCTACTTCGCGATCGGCCAGGCTGACGACATCCTGCGCATCCTCGCCCTTATGATCGACAGTCAGTTCTTCGCGTTTCTGGTAGTACTCGAAAGCGAGTCTGCCGCCTGTTTCCGCCAGCTCGCAGGCAAAGCGGTAACGGTTTAGCCGTTCACTGTTGTCAGAATGATGCATCAACACTCCTTTTTGCACACGTGTGCATTTGAAGAGAAAAAATTAACCCCGCAGGGCTGGCATGAGTGTGAAGGGGCGTAATCGATTAGTCTGTGACCGACGCCGCATAAAATGAATCTTCCATTATGCGCTGCGTCGAACGATTAATTTCACGGGTACGGCGCGCTGGCGCGGCGGCAGATCGAACTGAGCGATGCGCGTGAGCAGCAGATCCACGGCATGCTGGGCAAGAAGCGCAGTATTCTGCTGAACGGTTGTTAGCTGATACGGATCCCATGCCGCCTGAGGAATATCATCGAAGCCGGTAACGGCGGGACGTGAAGCGTGAGCCTTTAGTCCGTCGATAGCCCCCAGCGCCAGCATATCGGTAGCGCAGACCAGAACCTCCAGGTCGGGCTGCTTTTCACACAGTTCACAAGCAGCAGCGCGTCCGGCCTCATAGCCGCCGCCAGGGAAAAATTGCGTAGCGACAAGGCGCTCGCCCAGTAATTTTTTCAGCGCCTGATAGCGTTGGCTGGTACTAAAATGGTGAGCATCTTCGCCAATAAAACCTATCTTTCGCCAGCCGCGATTTATGCAGTGCTGCGCAATCAGGTGTGCGCCCTGGCTGTTATCGCTGGCGACGCGGTCGCAGCCCGCTAACTCGGCATGTCGATTAATCAGCGTAACAGGGATTTTGCGCGCCAGATACTCTTCCGCCAGCGAGAGCGGCGGCGCGCCTGAGGTGATAATGACGCCAGCGACGTGATAGCTCAGCAGCTGTTTCAGCGAGGGCGCCAGCTGTTGCGGATCGTCCGCATTCATCAGCAGTGGAATAAGGCCATGCAGCGCCAGCTGGTGCACGAGCGGCGCGAGGAGTTTACTGCGAAAAGGGTTATCGAAGCCTGCAGTTACGATGCCGATAAAATTGCTGCTGCCGGTATTCATGGCGCGGGCGATGATATTGACCTGATAGCCCAGCTCTTCTGCGGCGGCAAGCACCTTCTGACGCGTTTTCTCCGCCACCGATGCGCCGGGCGTGAAGGTCCGCGACACCGCAGAACGTGAGACGCCTGCCAGGCGGGCAACATCTTCCGCTTTTACCCAGTTTTTACTCTTTTCGCTCATGCCGCACCTGCGTCCGAAAGAATGGGCCTTAGCTTATGCATCTGCCGCCGCGGAATCCAGCGCTTCAGCAGAAAGGCGTTATACGGAGACGTCAAAGCGGCGCGAAAAAATGCGCCCTGTAGCTGACGCTGGCGGATTACTGTGTAAAAATACAGGCCGTTTTCACCCCGCGGTAACTGATTATGGCCCTGACAGCAGCAATAAAAAGCCAGATAGCGCAGTGGTATAAGGCGCTACAGCAGCAGGTGCCGGACTTTATTCCTCGCGCGCCGCAGCGCCAGATGATCGCCGAAGTCGCGAAATGCCTGGCGGGCGACGATGCGCGCCACCTGGCGATTGAAGCGCCGACCGGCGTCGGCAAAACGCTCTCCTACCTGATCCCCGGCATTGCGGCGAGTCGCGCCGAAGAGAAAAGGCTGATCGTCAGCACCGCCAACGTGGCGCTGCAGGATCAAATATTTACCAAAGATCTGCCGCTGCTGAAGAAGATCATTCCCGATCTCACCTTTACCGCTGCGTTCGGACGCGGGCGCTACGTCTGTCCACGCAACCTGGCGGCGCTGGCGGCCAGCGACGATCGCCAGGGCGATCTGCTGCTCTATCTCGACGACGAGGCGGTCAGCAGCACGCAGGAGGAGCAGACGCAGTGCGCCCGCCTGGAGAAATCGCTCGGCAGCTACGCCTGGGATGGGCTGCGCGATCACAGCGAAGAGAACATCAGCGACAGCCTGTGGCAGCGCCTCTCTACCGACAAAGCGAGCTGCCTCGGCGCGCACTGTCGCTGGTACCGTGAATGTCCGTTCTTCCTTGCCCGCCGCGAAATCGAACAGGTGGATGTGGTAGTGGCTAATCATGCGCTGGTCATGGCAGCAATGGAAAACGAGTCGGTGCTGCCGCCGCCGAAGCATCTGATGCTGGTGCTGGACGAAGGGCATCATCTGCCCGAAGTGGCGCGCGACGCGCTGGAGATGAGCGCGGATATCACGCCGGGCTGGAGCAGCCTGCAGCTTGACCTCTTTGTGCGTCTGGTAGAGGGCATTATGACGCAGATGCGCCCGAAATCGCCGCCGCCGCTCAGCAACCCGGAACGCCTTAAAGCGCACTGCGACGAACTGCGCGAGCTGCTGACTACCCTGAGCCAGGCGCTCAATCCGCTGCTGCCCGCTGATAATCAGCCGGGCGAGTTTCGCTTTGTGCTGGGCGAGCTGCCCGAAGAGCTGCTGGCGCTCTGCGCGCGCCTCTTTAAGCTGAGCGACGCGCTGCGCGGGCTGGCGGAAGGGCTGATCAACGCCCTCAGCGAGCAGACCGGCAGCGTCGATCTGATGCGTCTGCACCGCAATTTGCTGCAGCTTAACCGCCAGTTCGGCTGGTTTGAGTCGGTCAGCAAACTGTGGCGGCTGGCGGCGATGCCGAAAGCGTCGGGCGCGCCGGTTTCCAAGTGGATTACGCGCGAGCTGCGCGAGGGGCAGGCGCATCTGCTGTTTCACTGCGCCGGCATTCGCGTCAGCGATCAGCTGGAGAAACTGTTATGGCGCAAAATCCCCCATGTCGTGGTGACCTCCGCCACGCTGCGCTCGCTTAACAGCTTTAGTCGCCTGCAGGAGATGTCGGGCCTGAACGAAAAAGCAGGCGATCGTTTCGTGGCGCTCGACTCGCCGTTCAACCACGTCGAACAGGGCAAGCTGGTGATCCCGCAGATGCGCTATGAGCCGCTGCTGGCTAACGAAGCGGAGCATATCGCCGAGATGGCGGCCTTTTTCCGTCAGCAGATGAAAAAGGCGCAGCATAAAGGCGTGCTGGTGCTGTTCGCCAGCGGCCGCGCGATGCAGCAGTTCGTCGCTCAGCTGCCGGAGCTGCGTCTGACCATGCTGGTGCAGGGCGACCAGCCGCGCTCGCGCATGGTTGAGCTGCATCGTAAACGGGTGGCGAAGGGCGAAACCAGTATTTTAGTTGGCCTGCAGTCGTTCGCCGAAGGGCTGGATCTGAAGGGCGAACTGCTGAGTCAGGTGCATATTCATAAAATCGCTTTTCCGCCGGTGGACAGTCCGGTAATTTTGACCGAGGGCGAATGGCTCAAGAGCCTGAACCGTTACCCTTTTGAAGTGCAGAGCCTGCCGAGCGCCTCTTTTACGCTGATACAGCAGGTAGGGCGTCTGATCCGCAGCCACCAGTGCTACGGCGAAATCGTGATATACGATCGCCGCCTGTTGAGTAAAGCCTACGGCAGCCGCCTGCTGGCCGCGCTGCCGGTGTTTCCAATCGAACAGCCGGAAGCGCCCGCTCCGCTGAAGGTGAAAAGCGCGCCGACTCAGGCCGGGAGCAAGCGGCGTCCCACCCGGCGACCGGCGGCGAAGCGTTAACAAATCAATATGTTTCGGCCGCCGACATTAGCGGCCCCTGACCGGAAGCGATGAATGGAACTGAACAAAGTGATTAAAGAGATCGGGCGCGGCAAAAACCACGCGCGCGATCTTGATCTTGCCACCGCGCAGGCGCTTTATACGGCGATTCTGGCGGGCGAAGTGCCGGATCTGGAGCTGGGCGGCATTCTGATCGCGCTGCGCATCAAAGGCGAAGGCGAAGAGGAGATGCGCGGTTTCTATCAGGCGATGCAGGCGCGCATGATGTCGCTGCAGGCGCCCGCGCATCGTCCGCAGCCTATTGTTATCCCGAGCTACAACGGCGCGCGTCGTCAGGGCAACCTGACGCCGCTGCTGGCGCTGCTGCTTAACCGTCTGGGCTTTCCGGTGCTGGTACACGGGGTCAGCGACGATCCGACGCGCGTCACCAGCGAGGCGGTGTTCGCCGCGCTCGGTATCGCGGCGCTGACGACGCAAGCGCAGACGCAGGCGGCGCTGGATAAGGGCGAACTCGCCTTTATCACCATCGACCATCTCTGCCCGCCGATGGCGCAGCAGCTTTCGCTGCGCTGGCGCATGGGAGTCCGCAGCAGCGCACATACGCTGGTAAAGCTGGCGACGCCGTTCGGCGAACGCGAAGCGCTGCGCCTCTCCAGCGTATCGCATCCGGAATATGTGCCGCGCGTCGGTAAGTTCTTTAGCGAGATCGATGCGCCCGCGATTCTCCTGAACGGCACCGAAGGGGAAGTCTACGCAAACCCGCAGCGCTGTCCGGCGATCAGCTTTATTCCCGGCGCGGGGCGCGAAGCGGAAGTGTGGGTCGAGCGTCAGCCGGAGGCGTCGCTTGAGCTGCCGGCTGAAAAATCGGCTGAGGTGACCGCGCGCTGGACGGAAACGGTGCTTAACGGCGAGCGCCCGGTGCCGCAGGCGCTGCGTTTGCAAATCGCCTGCTGCCTGCGCGCCAGCGGAGAGTGCGAGTCGCTGGAAGCGGGCCTGGCGCGCCTGAGCGACGCGGGGTGGTAATTACGGCAGCGCCTCCTCGACCAGACGTTGCCAGAACGCCACGCCCAGCGGGATCAGCGCGTCATTAAAATCATATTCGGCATTGTGCAGCGGCGCGGAAGGGATAGCGCCATCCGCGCCCAGCCAGAAGTAAGCGCCGGGACAGACATCGAGCATGCAGGCGAAATCTTCCGACGCCATTGAGGGGTTCACCTGCCAGCAGACCTGCTCCTCGCCCAGCATCCGCTGCGCCGTCGCGCGCACCTGTTCAGCCGGTCCGACGTGATTGGCGGTGACCGGGTAGCCAGGGAACCAGTGGATCTCGCCGCTGACGCCGAACGGGCGCGGCAGCGTCGCGACAAACTCTTCAATCAGACCGCGTACTTTATTGCGTACGTCGGTCTGCAAACATCGCACCGTACCGCGCAGCACCAGCGTTTCCGGAATAACATTAATCGCTTCGCCGCCGTGGATCTGCGTGACGCTGACCACCGCCGAGGCGAGCGGCGAAAGGCGACGCGACGGTATGGTCTGCAGCGCCAGGATCAGTTCAGCGGCCACGACCATAGGATCGGCGCCGCTCTCCGGCATCGCCGCATGGCAGCTTCTGCCGTTAAGGGTAATTTCAAACGAGTCGAGCGAGGCCATCATGGCGCCGGGATTGACCGCCAGCGACCCGACCGGCATTCCCGGCCAGTTATGCAGCGCATAGATGGCATCCATAGGGAAACGTTGAAACAGGCCATCTTCGACCATTTTGCGCGCGCCGCCCAGATTCTCTTCGGCGGGCTGAAAGATAAAGTGCACCGTACCGCGGAAGCGACGCGTGGCCGCCAGCTGCAGCGCCGCCGCCAGTAGGATCGCGGTATGCCCGTCATGACCGCAGGCGTGCATCACGCCCTGACGCCTTGAGCGCCACTGCGGCGCGCCTTTCTCGGTGATGGGCAGAGCGTCCATATCGGCGCGTAGCCCGATAACCGGGCCTTCGCCATTGCGCAGCGTACCAACAACGCCTGTGCCTGCCAGACCGCGATGCACCTGTAGCCCCGCCAGCTCCAGCTCCTGAGCGACCAGATCGCTGGTTTTATGCTCCTGATAACCGAGTTCCGGTTCAAGGTGAATCTGATGACGCCAGTGTTGGGCTTTGTCGAGCAGGGCAGGGGATAAGGTCATGCGGAATCGCGCTCCTGGTAATGATGAATCTCCACTGTAGTGGCAAGCTGCAGGCGCGTCTATCTTGTGGGCCAGGAATTTGGCTATAGGTCAGAACCAAAGAGCATAAGGGGCGGAAGCCCCTTGCTATACAGGCAGACAGAGCAGGCGGGTCAGCGCCCGCCGCCCTGACGGCGTTTACTTCATCATCGGCAATTTCAGTCCATGCTCAGCCGCGCAGGCCTGCGCGCGCTCATATCCTGCATCCGCGTGACGCATTACGCCCGTCGCAGGATCGTTCCACAGCACGCGGCCCAGACGCTGATCGGCCTGCTCGCTGCCGTCGCAGACAATCACCACGCCCGCATGCTGCGAAAAGCCCATGCCGACGCCGCCGCCGTGGTGCAGACTTACCCAGGTCGCGCCGCCAGCGGTATTCAGCAGGGCGTTAAGCAGCGGCCAGTCAGATACCGCATCGGAGCCATCTTTCATCGACTCGGTTTCGCGGTTTGGCGAGGCAACAGAGCCGCAGTCGAGATGATCGCGGCCAATCACCACCGGCGCCTTCAGCTCGCCGTTGCGCACCATCTCGTTAAACGCCAGCCCGGCGAGATGGCGCTCGCCCAGCCCCAGCCAGCAGATACGCGCCGGCAGGCCCTGAAAGGCGATGCGCTCCTGCGCCATATCGAGCCAGCGATGCAGACTTTTATGATGCGGAAACAGCTCTTTAAGTTTGGCGTCAGTTTTATAGATATCTTCCGGATCGCCCGACAGCGCCACCCAGCGGAACGGCCCTTTGCCTTCGCAGAACAGCGGACGAATATAGGCCGGCACGAAACCCGGGAAGTCAAAGGCGTTCTCTACGCCCTCATCAAGCGCCACCTGACGGATATTGTTGCCGTAGTCCACCGTCGGGATGCCCATATGGCAGAAGTCGAGCATCGCCTGCACGTGTACCGCCATAGAGGCGCGCGCCGCTTTTTCCACCGCCTTCGGTGCACTGGCGCGTTCGGACTGCCAGCGCGCCACGTCCCAGCCGATGGGCAGATAGCCGTTCACCGGATCGTGCGCTGAGGTCTGATCGGTCACGATATCGGGCCTGAGTCCGCCTGCGCGGGCGCGTTTTACCATCTCCGGCAGGATTTCGGCGGCGTTGCCCAGCAGGCCGACGGAGATCGCCCGCTTCGCCTGGGTTGCCTCTTCAATCAGCTTCAGTGCCTCATCCAGCGTGTAGGCTTTATGATCGACGTAGCGGGTGCGCAGACGAAAATCGATGCGCGACTCCTGACACTCGATAGCCAGCACGCAGGCACCCGCCAGCACGCCCGCCAGCGGCTGCGCGCCGCCCATGCCGCCCAGACCGGCAGTCAGGATCCAGCGTCCGGCGAGATCGCCGTTATAGTGCTGACGACCCGCTTCGACGAAGGTTTCGTAGGTGCCCTGTACGATGCCCTGCGCGCCGATATAGATCCAGGATCCCGCGGTCATCTGGCCATACATCATTAGCCCGGCTTTATCCAGCTCGTGAAAGTGATCCCAGTTGGCCCAGTGCGGCACCAGGTTGGAGTTCGCCAGCAGCACGCGCGGCGCGTCGGCGTGGGTACGGAAAACGCCGACGGGCTTGCCCGACTGGATCAGCAGCGTTTCGTCGGGTTTCAGCAGTTCGAGGGAGCGCAGGATCTGTTCAAAGCATTCCCAGTTGCGCGCCGCCTTGCCGATGCCGCCATAGACCACCAGATCTTCAGGCCGTTCGGCCACATCGGGATCGAGGTTATTCTGGATCATGCGCCAGGCGGCTTCGATCAGCCAGTTGGCGCAGTGCAGCGTGGTGCCGTGTGGCGCACGCACTTCGCGCGCCACGGCCCGGGAGAGAGTTTCGCTCATAGCAGATTCCTTATTCACCAGAAGAGACGGTCTGCTGGCTGGGCAGCAGCGCCGTGAGAAAATCGGGCCAGTCGGAGCGGCTGGCCCACAGACGCATGGCGTCGATATCGGGCGCCAGCAGACGATCTTCCTCAAGGAAGGCGACCTGCTGACGAATGCGGCCAATCTCCTGCTCAAGCAGCGCGGAGCTTTGCAGCGGGCGATGGAATTCGATGCCCTGAGCCGCCGCCATCGCTTCGATGCCGACGACCGCGGCGGTGTTGAAGCACATGCTGCCGAGACGGCGCGCCGCATAGGTCGCCATCGAGACGTGATCTTCCTGGTTGGCCGAGGTTGGCAGGCTGTCGACGCTGCCGGGATGAGCCAGCGATTTATTCTCTGAGGCGAGCGCGGCGGCGGTGACCTGCGCAATCATAAAGCCGGAGTTAACGCCGCCGTCGCGCACCAGAAAGGGCGGCAGACCCGAAAGACCGGTATCAAGCAGCAGCGCCATGCGGCGCTCGGAGATCGCGCCAATCTCAGCGACGGCCAGCGCGATAATGTCGGCGGCGAAGGCCACCGGCTCGGCGTGGAAATTGCCGCCGGAGATGACGTCGCCGCTGTCGCTGAACACCAGGGGGTTGTCAGAGGCGGCATTAGATTCAATCTGCAGCACGCGCGCGGCGTGGGTGAGGTTATCAAGGCAGGCGCCCATCACCTGCGGCACGCAGCGTACCGAGTAGGGGTCCTGCACTCGGCCGCAGTTAACGTGCGAGCCGAGAATTTCGCTGCCTTTGACCAGCCTCTCCACCGCGGCGGCGACGGCGATTTGGCCGCGCTGGCCGCGCGCCTGGTGGATACGCGCGTCGAAGGGTTTCAGCGAGCCTTTAATCGCCTCCAGCGACAGCGCTCCGGCTACCAGTCCGGCCGCCAGCAGGTTTTCCGCCTCAAACAGGCCGCGCAGCGCCAGCGCGGTCGAGACCTGGGTGCCGTTAAGCAGCGCCAGACCCTCTTTCGGACCGAGCACAAACGGCGTCAGTCCGACGGAGGCCAGACCTTCACGCGCCGGGATCAGCGCGCCGTCGACGCGCACGTCGCCCTCTCCCAGCAGCATCAGCGAGAGATGGGCAAGCGGCGCGAGATCGCCGGACGCGCCAACCGAGCCTTTTTCAGGAATGCAGGGCATTACGCCTGCGTTAAACAGCTTCAGCAACGCCTCGATCAGCGCGATACGCACGCCGGAATGGCCGCGCGCCAGGCTGATGATTTTGGTCGCCATCACCAGACGCGTCACGTTGTCGGGCAGCAGGTCGCCCAGGCCGACGCTGTGCGACAGCACCAGGTTACGCTGCAGATCGGCAAGGCGGCTGGCAGGGATTTGCGTTTGCGCCAGCTTGCCGAAACCGGTGTTGATGCCGTACACCACCTTGCCGGAGGCAACGATATCGTCCACGGTTTGCTGGGCGCGTAAAATGGCTTCCTGCGCTCGCTCATCAAGCGTCAGCGTGACGCCGCCCTGATATATCCTGCGCAGCGTGACAAGCTCTACTTCACCGGGAACCAGGCGGATAGCCTGAGCCGAACCTGACATAGTCTACTCCTGTCTATACAAGTAAGCGCGGAAAGCAAAAACCTGAACCGGTTTCACTCTGCGCAGCGAATAAAATCGAGTGAAACACAAGTGTCTATTCTTGTCTATACAAGTGGCAAGCTATAAGCATTTGCTATGCCAGCGCGATCACAAATTAGATCGCGCGGCGGCGGTCAGAGGGCGGGACAGAGGCGGCTGCAGATGTATATACATTTACGAGATGAGACAGTAAACTTCAGGTATTAGCGTAATAAGGAAATCAATATGGTCGAGCATTCGGCAATAGCACAGCTGGCGGCCGCGATGAGCGATGAGCCAGCCCCAATCTACCAGCGCGTGAAGCAGGCGATTATCAGCCAGATCCGCGCGGGCAGCTGGAAGGCGAACCAGCGCGTGCCGTCCGAAAGCGAACTGGTCAACGAGCTGGGCGTCAGCCGTATGACGATTAACCGCGCGCTACGCGAGCTGACCAGCGAGGGATTTCTGGTGCGCATGCAGGGCGTCGGCACCTTCGTCGCGGAGATGAAAGGCTACACGGCGATGCTTGAAGTGCATAATATCGCGGATGAGATCGCCCAGCGCGGACACCAGCACCGCTGCCAGATCCTGGCGATCGGCCAGAATAAAGCCGATCCCGAGCAGGCGGCGGTGCTCGGCTTAAGCACCGGCCAGACCATTTTTCATTCGCTGATTGTGCATTACGAAGATGACCTGCCGGTGCAGCTGGAGGATCGCCTGGTTAACCCGCTGGTGGCACCCGATTACCTGAGCCAGGATTACCACCAGTTCACGCCCTACACCTATCTGATGCAGGTCGCGCCCCTGACGGCGGGTGAGCATATCGTTGAAGCGGTGCTGCCCGATGCGCGCCAGCGTAAGTATCTGTCGCTGGATGAACATGAGCCCTGCCTGCTGATCCGCCGCCAGACCTGGAGCGACACCAAAATCGTGACCTATGCGCGCCTGCTCTATCCCGGCTCGCGTTATAAGCTGCTTGGCCGCTTTAAGGGACACGGCTAAGGCGCGTCAGCAGCAGCTGCGCGTCCGGCGTCGCGGGCGTCAGCTGCGTCTCCTCATCCAGCCACCATACACCTTCAGCGGCGCATAGTGGTTCGCCGCTCTCCAGCCGCCACTCGCCCGCGATAACCCAGGCGACGCCATTTAGACTGGCGGCAGCCTGCGCAATGACATCCACCTGCGCTTCCCAGCTGTCGCGCCGCGTCATAATGTTAAAGTCTTCGCTTTCACCGCGCAGCGCGGCGTGGATCGCCCATTCGCCGGGAAAGCGCCAGGGCTGAAGCGGTTTCAGCGTATGCGTGAGAGCGGGCGCGCTAAGCGTTACCGCGTCGCCGCGCAGCAGGGTAATCACCCGATCGATGCCCGGAAAGCGCGAGAATGCGCCATCCTGGGAGAGGGTGGCGATGCTGGCGCGCCAGGCGAAATCCGCTTCGCCCGGCGGATAGCTGATGATTTCACGCGTCTCGCCGCCGCCGTTGCGCCAGCGACTGACCTGAAGGTCGGCATAACAGAAGCGCGTCCTCATCGCAGCGCCGCCATCGCCTGACGAAACGCGGCCGCGCAGGATTCCTCCTCCGCGTGGCGTCCCGCTTCAACCACCGCGCGGCCCGCAACCCACACGTCGCGGATCTGTTCGCGGCGTCCGGCAAAGAGCCAGCGGTTAAGCAGCGCGTCATCCCCGACGCTCTCGAGCCAGGCATCCTCCGCCAGCACCAGCCAGTCCGCGCGCTTGCCCGGCGACAGCTCGCCGAGGGCGACGCCGCACGCCTGCGCGCCGCCTTGCGCCGCGCCGCGCCACAGCAGATCGCCCACAGACGGCTGCTCCGCCGTGATAATCCGGTTGCGACGACGATCGCGTAGCCGCTGGCCATATTCGAGCCAGCGCAGCTCCTCCAGCGCGCTGAGCGAGACGTGGCTGTCGGAGCCGATGCCCCAGCGTCCGCCCTGAGCGATAAAATGGGTCGCCGGGAAAATGCCGTCGCCGAGGTTGGCCTCGGTGGTGGGGCAGAGCCCGGCCACCGCGCGGCTGGCGGCGAGCCGCTCGATTTCACGCGGGTCCAGATGCGTGGCGTGGATAAGACACCAGCGTGCATCCACCTCAAAGCGGTTGAGCAGCCACTCTACCGGCCGCTCGCCGCTCCAGGCCAGCGAGTCGTTGACCTCTTTTTCCTGCTCGGCGATATGAATATGCACCGGCAGACTCTTATCGCTCGCCTCTAGCGCCTCGCGCATCTGCGCTTCGCTGACCGCACGCAGCGAGTGAAAGCAGAGGCCGCGATTGAGCAGCGGCTTATCCCGCACTGTCGCCGCCAGCCGCTCCTGCTGCCGCAGCCAGGCGTCGGTTTGCTGAATAAAGCGTTTCTGGCCCGGCAGCGGCGGCTGCGCGCCGAAGCCGCTGTGGCTGTAGAGCACCGGCAGTAGCGTCTGGCCGATACCGGCCCTGTCGGCGGCGAGCATCAGCTGCTGCAGCATATCGTCCTGCGCGTAGGGCGCGCCGCTGGCGTCGTGATGGAGGTAGTGAAACTCCGCCACCTGGGTATAGCCGCCTTTCAGCATGTCGATATAGAGATAGGCCGCGATAGCGCCGACCTGCTCCGGCGTCAGACGCTGCACCATGCGATACATCAGGTCGCGCCAGGTCCAGAAGCTGTCCTGTGGGTCGCCCGCCACTTCTGCCAGCCCGGCCATCGCGCGCTGGAACGCGTGCGAATGCAGATTGGCGACAGAGGGGATCACCGCGCCGGGCAGCGGGATGGCGCCTTGCGGGTCGCTGTCGGGCGTGACGCTTTCAATGATGCCCGCGTCATTAACGCTAATGCGCACCTGATGTCGCCAGCCGTCGGCCAGCAGCGCGCGTGGAGCAAAACAGGTTGCCATAGTTGATCCTCAATGGCTGTAGTTGTATATACATATACATACTTTAAAGGGCGGAGTAAATCGTCCGTAGCGGAGAGAGGCGTGATGGCGGAAAGCAAAGCGATCGACAGCCTGTGGCTGGGGGCCGATCTGGTCACCATGCGCGAAGGCAGATATCACATCATTGAGGATGGCGCGCTGGCGGTGGATGGCGGCGAGCTGGTATGGGTAGGGCCGCGCGCGGAGATGCCCGCCTTTACGCCGCGCCAGCAGCACCGGTTCGACGGCGGCATCCTGACGCCAGGGCTGATCGACTGTCATACCCATCTGGTGTTCGGCGGCGACCGCAGCGCAGAGTTCGAGCAGCGTCTCAACGGCGTCAGCTACGCCGAGATCGCGGCGCAGGGCGGCGGCATTCTCTCGACGGTGCGCGCCACGCGCGAAGCCAGCGAGGAGTCACTGGTGGCCTCGGCGCGCTGGCGGCTCAACCGTCTGCTGGCGGAAGGGGTAACCACGGTGGAGATCAAATCGGGTTACGGGCTGGATGAGGCGAGCGAGCTGCGTATGCTGAGCGCGATACGGCGGCTTGGCGAGAGCGCGCCCGTCGATGTGCTGGCGACCTGTCTGGCGGCGCACGCCTTTCCGCCCGAATTTAAGCAGGATCCCGACGGCTGGGTCGATCTGATTTGTGAGCGCATCCTGCCGCAGGTGAAAGCCAACGGGCTGGCGGACGCGGTAGACGCCTTTTGCGAACACCTGGCCTTTTCCCCGGCGCAGGTGGCCCGCGTGTTTGACAAAGCGGCCGAGCTGGGTCTGCCGGTCAAGCTGCACGCCGAGCAGCTCTCTTCGCTGGGCGGGGCGCGGCTGGCGGCGAGCTACGGCGCGCTCTCCGCCGATCATCTGGAATATGCGACCGAAGAAGATGCGCGGGCGATGGGCGAACGGGGCACAGTGGCGGTGCTGCTGCCCGGCGCCTTCTATCTGCTGCGGGAAACCCAGCGGCCGCCGGTGGCGCTGTTTCGTCAGCATAAGGTGCCGATGGCGCTGGCCAGCGACGCGAATCCCGGCACCTCGCCGGCGCTGTCGCTGCGCCTGATGCTTAATATGGGCTGCACGCTGTTCGGCATGACGCCGGAAGAGGCGCTGGCGGGCGTCACGCTCTGGGGCGCGAAAGCGCTGGGGCTGCAGCAAACCCACGGCTCGCTGGAGGCGGGCAAAGTGGCGAACTTCGTCCACTGGCCGCTGGCGCGCCCGGCGGAACTGGTTTACTGGCTGGGCGGCGAGCTGCCCTGTACCGTTATCTATCGCGGAGAAGCGCAATGACACCTTTTCTCTTTACGCCGGGCAGCCTGCCGCTGCTGGTCAGTATTCCTCACGCCGGTACGCAGCTTACGCCGGAGGTAGAAGCCGGACTGAGCGAGGCGGCGCGCGGCCTGCCGGATACCGACTGGCATATTCCGCAGCTGTTCGATTTTGTGCGCAACCTGGGCGCCAGCGTGCTGATCGGCCACTATTCGCGTTTTGTGATCGACCTCAATCGTCCGCCAGATAATCAGCCGCTCTACGCCACGGCCACCACCGGGCTTTATCCGGAAACCCTGTTTGACGGCTCGCCGACCTTTGCGCCAGGCAAAACGCCCTCTGCGGCGCAGCGCGAAGGTTATCTCAGAGATATCTGGCAGCCTTATCATCAGCAGATCCAGCAGGAGCTGGCGCGGCTGAAAGCGCTACACGGCTATGCGCTGCTGTTTGACGCCCATTCTATCGCCAGCGTCATCCCGCGCCTGTTTGAAGGACGTCTGCCCGATCTGAATATCGGCACCAACGACGGCAAAAGCTGCCGCGCCGGAGTTACGCAAGGGCTGGAGGCGGTCTGTGCGGCGCAGAGCGACTATAGCTGGGTGGTGAACGGACGCTTTAAGGGCGGCTACATTACGCGCGCCTACGGTCAACCGGAAGAGCAGGTACAGGCGGTGCAGCTGGAGCTGGCGCAGCTTAACTATATGGATGAGACGCCGCCATTCGCCTGGCGGCAGGATCGGGCTTCAGCGCTGCAGAAAGTGCTGAAGCCGCTCGTGCAAAGCTTTATCGAACGCGGCAGGCCGTCATAGCGGCTGAGGCGCCGTCTCTTTAGCGGCGGCGCGCGTCCGGACGCATCAGGTCGAAGCGTTCGTTTTCACTGATGCCGTAATAGGCGCTCGGCCCGCCGGCGCGCAGAATAGGTTGGGCGCGCGCCGTCTGATAAATGCCTTCATCCAGCAGCGATTCGTCGATATGAATCGCAATCGCCTCGCCCAGCACCAGCCAGCTGTCGATCGGGTCGCCCTGCGCATCCTGCAGCTGAATAAGCTGGGTCAGGCGGCACTCAAAGTTTACCGGGCTTTCTGCCACCAGGCTCGCCTTCACCTGCGAGGCGGCCAGCGGCGTCACGCCCACCAGCGCGAACTCATCCTGATCCGGTGGCACCGATGCCGAACTCTCGTTCATCGCCTCCGCCAGCGGGCGCGTCGCCAGGTTCCAGACGAACTCTTTGCTTTCGCTGATATTCCGCACGCTGTCTTTCCAGCCGGTGCTGGAGAAACCTATGATCGGCGGATGGTAATTAAAGCAGTTGAAGAAGCTGTAGGGCGCCAGGTTGCGCTGACCGGCAGCGGAAATCGAACTGATCCAGCCAATCGGACGCGGCCCGATAATGGCATTGAGCGGGTCATGCGGCAGACCATGACCGGCGCGCGGCTGGTAGGAGTAGCGTTTATGCGTCATCTTTTATCCCGTAGTGAAGTGTTAACAATATCTTAGCGCTACAGCATCGGCTGCATCGGGAATAAATATGTAAGCGGATTGTGCGGCTTTATTTTCCCGACGCTGCGGCGTATTGTACGCGCCTGCAAAACGGGAGACGCCATGAACAAGCCAGCCAGTAAATTATTCCACGCCCGCAACCGCCATCAGGGCGAGTACGACTTTGCCGCGCTGACCGCCGCGCACCCGCCGCTGGCGGCAAAGGTGCGGCCCAACGGCTACGGCGCGCAGTCGATCGATTTTGCCGATGCGGAAGCGGTCATGCTGCTGAACCAGGCGCTGCTGAAACTCTTTTACGGCATTGAATGGCAGCTGGCCCCCGGGGCGCTCTGTCCGCCGGTGCCGGGCCGCGCCGATTACCTGCACTACCTGGCTGATCTGCTGGCGCAGGACAATCACGGCGCGATCCCGCAGGCGGATATTCTGGATATCGGCTGCGGCGCAAACTGCATCTATCCGCTGATTGGCCATGCGGAGTATGGCTGGCGTTTTACCGGCACCGATATCGACGAGGCGGCGCTGAAGGCGGCTAACCGCATCGTGGCGGCCAACGCCGGGCTACAGCGCGCCATTCGCCTGCGCCGTCAGAAGGATCCCCAGGCGGTACTGGCGGGCGTGGTAAATAAAAATGAGTTCTTTCACGCCGTGATATGTAATCCGCCGTTCCACGCCTCAGCGGCGGAGGCGGCGGCCGGTTCGCAGCGGAAAGTACGTAATCTGAAGCTGGAGAGCGCGACGCCGCTTAACTTCGGCGGCCAGCATAACGAGCTGTGGTGCGAAGGCGGTGAAAAAGCCTTTGTCGGCAAGATGATCGCCGAAAGCGCGGCGCTGGCGCGCCAGTGCATCTGGTTTACCTCGCTGGTGTCGCGCCGCGAGAATCTGCCTGCGCTGGAAAAGCAGCTGCAGGCGCTCGACGTCGCAGAGGTGCGGGTTGTGAACATGGCGCAGGGCCAGAAGCAGAGCCGCTTTCTCGCCTGGAGCTTTATGCCAGCCGCGACGCGCGCGACGCGGCTGGCGAAATAGCTTTACTCCGGTGCCGGCAGCGCGGGCAGGGCAGCCGCGCTCGCCACGCTGTTGCCGGTCTGCATCACCTCTACCGTCTGATGCGGCGCCTTAATCCCGGCCGCATCGAAATGTTTCTTCACCATGGTGTCCAGCGCAAAGCGCACCGTCCACTGTTTCAACGGCTGGGTGGTAAAGGAGACGCGTACGGTAAAGGCCTGATTGGTTAATCCCACCAGTCCGGCAAAGTTCGGTTCGCCAATCACCATGCCGCGGATATCCGCATTCTCCAGCAGCTCATTAACCGCCTCCTGCAGGACGCGGTTAACGCGTTCGTTGTCTTCGCCGCGCTCGACGTCATAGTTGGCGACAAACGAGCCGATGCCGCGCACAAAATTGGCGAAGGTGGTAATCGAAGACCAGGGAATGATGTGGTAGGCGCCGGTATCCTGACGAACGCCCACCGAGCGAATCGACATCCGTTCCACTGTGCCGGTAATGGCGCCGATGGTCACCAGATCGCCGGTATTCATGCCGTTCTCAAACTGAATGAAGATGCCGGTAATAATATCCTTCACCAGCGTTTGTGAGCCGAAGGAGACCGCCAGGCCAAGCGCGCCCGCGCCTGCCAGCAGCGGCGCGATATTGACGCCGATTTCAGACAGTAAAATCATAATGGTAATGGTGCTGATCACCACCGCCAGCGCGTTGCGGAACAGCGTCAGCAGGGTGCGGGTACGGGCGCTCGGCATCGGACGGCCGTGAGAGTCGGAAGCGAGTCGGCTCTCAATCAGGCTTGCCAGCACCGTCCAGCCCACAGCGGAGAGCAGCAGGATCATGATAATGCGGATCAGCACGTCCACCATTTTTTCACCCGCCCCGACCGTGAGCCAGTGCCAAAGATCGAACAGGTTCCAGGCGTTGAGCAGCAGCAACAGCGTGGCGAACACGGTAATAATGCGCGCCAGCTTCAGCAGCGCCTTCACCCAGTCGTTGACGCGCTTTTGCAGCGCCGGGTAGTTACGGCGCAGGTCGGGCGAGAGCGTAATGGTTTTGCCTATCCAGCGCGTCAGAATGCCGGAAATAAAGGCGGCGATGCCGATAATCGCCAGCGTGCGTACCGTCGCCGACATCATAAATTTCAGGCTGTCGCCAGGATTGAAAATAGAGAGCAGAAACAGCGCAATAAAGTAGGCGCTCGCCAGCCAGTGCCACACCAGCGCGAAAGCGCGAATAAAAAAGGCGAAAAACGCCATGCTGCGATCCGATAGCGCCTGAAGGGCAAAATGGATAGCGCGACGGTTAGAAAATATAAGGAAGAGCGCCCAGCCGGTCATGATGCCCATAATCAGCACGTTAACCACGGCCGCGACCTGCACATTAACCTGATTAGAGACAATCGGCACGATCACCAGCAGTCCATAGCCGATCAGGCCAGAGAGCCAGCTCAGGCGCGTGTTCCAGTAGCGGGCGCGCCCGTCGCTGAGATGAAAAAAGCGCAGGTCGCTAAAGGTGGGGCAAAAGATCAGGCGCAGCACCGCCTTGAAAAATTCAATCAGCGCGAAGGCGTTCAGGAACAGCCCTTGCTGATAGGCGATGGTACGGCTGTCGCCGTGGTAATTGTCACTGATGATTTGACCGATAAACAGCGTCAGCGCCAGCATCAGCAAATCAATGATAAACGCGCCGATAATCGCCACCGGCAGCTGTATCCAGTTACGCTGCTCGCGGTTCTTCGCGCGTCCCCAACGGCCCATCCGGCGATAAAGCGGCGCAATAAGACGGCGCAGCAGCCAGTAAAGCGCGAACAGCGCCGCAGCCAGCACCACGAAATGCCGCAGCGCATTGAAAAAGGTGTCGGGATTAAACGCCTTGTGCGGCGCATAGGCGATATTGTCATGCAGGCGGGCAAATTTTTGCGCCACGTCGCCGCCAAATTCGCGGGTGACATCCGTTACGCCCTGCAGGACGGTTTTCTCCTCCTCCTTTTCGACCGGCGGCGTCAGCGCAGGCGCGTTATCCTTTGCCGTCGCGGTGGAGGCGCCGCGCAGCTGATCAATCAGTTCCTTGCGCGACTGGTCATCTTCCAGAATATTTGCCAGCGCGGCGTAAGCGGCTTTTTTCTCGTCGAGGGTCGGCTCTTTTTGCGCGCCGCTGGCGGAGCCAGTTGACTGCTGCGCTGCGACTGCCGCCTGCGGCAGCGTCACCGCCTGCGCGGCGGGCAGCATAAAACAGCAGAGTAGTAACAGCGCGATCCCTTGTCGCAACAGGCGACAACATATGTGGGCTGACGACATGGCTTTCTCCTTAGCAACCTCTGGCTCACAGGTGGAAAAGTATAGTCAGGCGCAGGGAGTGAAAGTTCTGAAAGGCACTTATCGTCCGGTTGACGAAAAGCGGGCGATAAAAAGGGGAGTGGCAGAGGAAAAGAGCGAAGCGTTTCGCGAAATACTGGAAGCGTTTTTGAATAGCGCAGCGCGTGAGGCTGGAGGCGGACGCACCTCAGGGAAGAGGTGCGTATCCGCGCTGATCGCGGTGGGCCGACGCCTGTCGGCCCGGCAAATCAGGAAACGTGCTGCAGGAACTCGCGCAGGCGATCGCTTGGCGGCTGGGTGATCAGCGTATCGGGATCGCCATCTTCCGCTATGGTGCCTTTGTCGATAAAGATCAGGCGCGACGCGACTTTCTGCGCGAAGCCGACTTCATGCGTCACGATTACCATCGTCATGCCTTCTTCCGCCAGATCCTGCATCACCTTCAACACCTCGTGGCGCAGCTCGGGGTCCAGCGCAGAGGTTGGCTCATCGAACAGCATCAGCTTCGGCTTCACCGCCAGCGCGCGGGCGATGGCGACGCGCTGCTGCTGGCCGCCGGAGAGTTCGGAAGGAAAGTGGTGCGCGCGCTCGGCCAGGCCAACCTTCGCCAGCAGCTCGCGCGCCAGCTTATGCGCATCCTGTTTCTTTGCGCCGCGTACGCGGATCGGACCGAACGCGACGTTATCCAGCGCGCTCATCTGTGGGAAGAGATGGAACTGCTGGAATACCATGCCCGCTTCCTGGCGGATCAGACGCTCATCTACTTTGGGATCGTTCACCTTCAGGCCGTCGACGATCAGATCGCCGCTGGTGATCTCTTCCAGCTTGTTAATGCAGCGCAGCAGCGTCGATTTGCCTGAGCCGGAGGGGCCGATAATCACCACAACTTCGCCCTGATTAATCTTCAGGTTGATATCGTGCAGCACCTGGGTTTGGCCGAAATGCTTCGAGACGTTTTTAAATTCAATCACAGGATTTTCACCCTTTTCTCAATACGGCGCAGCACAAAGCTCAACACCAGGGTAATCACGAGGTAGATAATCGCGACGGCGCTCCAGATCTCCAGCGCGCGGAAGTTGCCGGCAATGATTTCCTGGCCCTGACGCGTCAGTTCCGCCACACCGATAACGATAAACAGCGAGGTATCTTTAATGCTGACGATCCACTGGTTGCCGAGCGGCGGCAGCATACGACGCAGCGCCAGCGGCATAATGACATAGCGCAGGGTTTCGCGACGCGACAGACCCAGCGCCAGGCCCGCTTCGCGGAAGCCTTTGTTGATTGACAGCACCGCGCCGCGCGTGATCTCGGCGATATAGGCGCCGGAGTTGATCATAATGGTCACCACCGCAGCGGTGAACGGATCGATGCGCAGATCGGGGAAGGCCATCGGCAGGGCGAAGTAGATAAACATCACCTGCACTACGATAGGGGTGCCGCGAATGATCTCAATAAAGACCAGCGCGAGGTTATTGGCGATCCAGCCGCCGTAGGCGCGGGCAAAGCCAGCGACCAGACCGATAATCAGTCCGCCGACCAGGCCGAGCACCGAGATCAGCAGGGTCATTTTCGCGCCTTCAATCAGCACCGGCATAGCGGGCCAGATGACGCTCCAGTCAAACTCCATGGTGTGACTCCAGTTTTGTTGCGATGGAAAAAAGCAGGGAACGCGTCCCTGCTCAAAATAAAATCAAAAAATTATTATTTAGGTTCGCTGCCGAACCATTTTTTGTAGATCTGGTTATAGGTGCCGTTCTCTTTCAGGGTCTTCAGCGCGCCGTTTACTTTTTCACGCAGTTCGTCGCTGCCTTTCGGGAAGGCGACGCCATACTGCTGCGCTTCGATAGATTCGCCAACCGCTTTAAAGCGGCCTTTGCCAGCGGTGTGGATAAAGTAAAGGATGTTCGGCGTATCGTGCAGCACCGCATCGGCGCGGTTAGTGCCCAGTTCCATATAGGCGTTGTCGATATTCGGGAACTGACGCAGGTCTTTAGATTTGATATGCGCTTTCGCGTAATCTACAGAACCGGTGCCGCTCTTCACCGCGACCACTTTGCCGTTCAGATCGTCGATGCCTTTAATGTCGTTCTCATTGTTGCGCACCATCACCAGCAGGCCGCTTTTGTAGTAGCCGTCAGAAAACTCGATGGCTTTTTTACGCTCGTCGGTAATGGTGATGCCCGCCAGCGCCAGGTCGATATTGCGCGTCTGCAGAGCAGGGATAATGCCGCTGAAGTCCATCGGCTTCAGGGTATAGTCCAGCTTCAGCTCTTTGGCGATGGCGTCCCACAGATCGACGTCAAAGCCGACATATTTATCGCCCTGCTTAAACTCAAAAGGAACAAAAGCGGTATCGGTGGCGACGATCAGTTTTTTTTCTGCTGCGGTAGAAGAGAGTGAGAAGGCCAGCGCCAGCGCGGCCACAGAGACTTTAAACAGTGACTTCATCATTTTTCCTTATTACAACCCGGCCCGAAAGCGGCGTTTACGGCTTACCATATGAAAAAAGTATGCCAACTTTTCATTTTAACCACAATCAACAGGTTAAACCTGAAAGCTGACACGATTCTGCAATGGTAAAAACTTTTGCACCAAAATGAAGCACCAAAAAGGTGCATGGTAAGATTTTGGTGCAATCGCACCTTTGCATGCGGTATTAAGCGTGGGAAGAAGAGGCGTTCAGAAATGTTATGAAGGTCAAAAAATAGTAATTTTCCTGTTAAGCAGGCACAAAAAAAGGCGGGTCTCCCCGCCTGATAATGCTTTACGCTGTTATTCGATATTGGATTCGATAAACCACAGGAATTTATCCAGATCGCGGGAGGCCGCGGTAAAGATATCTGCGGTGTCTTCATCTTTAACTTCTGAAATCGCTTTACGCGTGTCGTTCGCAACGATGGCGTAACGATCAGCCAGCGCTTTCAGGTGATCCTGTACGCTGTGAATATTGAGCGGATAGCTCTGCAACGGCGTTCTGTCATTAACGACCTGCGTGGTGCCCAGCGCCACGCCGCCTAACTGCACGACACGTTCAGCAATGGTGTCCTGATGATCGGTAATAGTGGTACGGAAACCGTCCAGCATCTCATGCACGCCGATAAAGTTGGAGCCGCGCATGTTCCAGTGCGCCTGCTTGGTAATCAGCGACAGATCGATAAATTCCACCACCAGACGGTTGAGCACCTCAATGGTGGCTTTTTTCTCGTCGTCAGCCACATCGTTACGGGTGTAAAGCAGATCGGAAGCGTTCGTTTTAACCAGTTTTGCGGTACTCATCGTATGAATCCTCTCTTTGATGGGTTGTCCTAATCAAGCACGGGAATAAGTATAGCAGCGCTTTGCGTCTTTGCAGGAATGAGTTTAGCGATGGCTGAAATAGATGGCATTTACGGATAAAATTTATGCGCTAATAATCGGGGGGAAAGTTACAGAAAAAGCTACTTTGATTTTAATGCTGTAAAATCAGCCCATTGCGAGAGTGAAAAGCATGGCCTTATACAGTATGTTTCAGAATGATAATAATAGTGTGTAGCGTTGGTTAAAATAAAACCATTTTTAACGTAAGAATATTATTCGCCTGCGTTATGCGCAGGCGTAATAAGTTATGGCTGCGGCGGTGGGGTTATTTCCACCTCTTTTAGCTGGGAATTTCTGGGCTTAAGCGTCAGCGTCGCGCCAGCTGACGCCAGAATAATCGCCAGCAGACCAAGGCTCTGCTTCAGAGAGAGCGTTTCGCCAAGGAATAAAATTCCTGACAGGGCCGCTACGGCAGGTTCAAGGCTCATCAGCGTACCAAAAATACGCGCCGGCAGACGCGTCAGGGCGACCATTTCCAGCGAATAAGGAATGGCGCTGGAGAGCAGGGCGACTAAAAGCGCGACAGGGAGAACGCTCCAGTGCCAGATGCCTGGCTCGGCGAAGGTCAATCCCAGCGGCACAAAGATAACTGAAGCAATTAGAGAACCCATCGCAACGGTTGCCGGGCCATGCTCCGCCCCGGCGCGCGGCCCCGCCAGAATATATAAAGCCCAGCAGGCGCCTGCGCCTACCGCCAGCGCCGCGCCCAGCGGATCGATGGTTTTCATACTGTCGCCGAACGGCAGCAGGAACCAGAGACCGGCGACCGCCAGCGCTACCCAGACTAAATCGAGCAGACGGCGCGTGCCGAGCAGCGCCAGCGTGAGCGGGCCGGTAAATTCCAGCGCCACCGCGACGCCGAGCGGCACAGTACGCAGCGACAGATAAAACAGGAAGTTCATACAGCCCAGCGCCAGCCCGTAAATCAGCAACGGCAGACGCTGTTCGCGCGTGAAGCGCCGCCGCCAGGGTTTAAAGATAACGCAGAGCATCAGGGTGCCAAGCCCAAGACGCAGCGCGGTAATGCCGGTAGCCCCCACCGCGGGAAAGAGAGATTTCGCTAACGACGCGCCGCCCTGCAGCGACAGCATGGCGATCAGCAGCACAGCTACCGAGATAGCTGGCGCAGAGCTTTTACCTGGCAAAGAAAGAGACATCCTGTAAACGCGTCCTTGATGATTAACACAGAGGTAACAAGAGGTTCAGTTTAATCGAAACAGGGGTAAAAGCAGAGGAGGCAATCAGGAAAATGCTGAGGCGAATGCGCGAAATTTAACCCACTTCAGGGCCAGTTCCGTAAAGAAACGTCAGGTTTTTTTAGGAATTAACTTAAACGACAATTTTTCTTCCAGGAAATTCATTGCAGTTTAATGACGAATTTTTCAAGGAAAATGAATAGCATAGGAAGCTTCATTAACTTTCTGTTACACCAAACATTCTGTTAGACAATAATTTGCGGGCAGAGTTTCTTGCTGAGTTTTGTTATATTTTCAGCGTTGTCAGGAGAGAAGTATTATCACATTTGAGGTGGTTATGAAAAAAATTGCATGTCTTTCAGCACTGGCTTGTGTTCTGGCAGTTTCTGCGGGTTCCGCAATGGCGCAGAGCACAGTCACCGGCGGTTACGCTCAGTCCGACTATCAGGGCGTGGCTAACAAAGCGAACGGTTTCAACCTGAAATACCGTTACGAAGACGGCTCTAACCCGCTGGGTTGGATCGGTTCTTTCACTTACACCGAAAAAGATCGCACTGATGCTGGCGTGTACAGCAAAGGTCAGTACTACGGTTTCACCGCTGGTCCTGCTTACCGTCTGAATGACTGGGCGAGCATCTATGGCGTGGTTGGTATCGGCTACGGCAAATTCCAGCAGAACGACACTGTTGTCCGTGATAAAGGCGACTCCAGCGACGTGGGCTTCTCTTACGGTGCCGGCCTGCAGTTCAACCCGTACCAGGACTTCGCTATCGACGTAGGTTACGAGCAGAGCCGTATCCGCAGCGTTGACGTTGGCACCTGGATTGCTGGCGTAGGTTACAGCTTCTAAGTTTTGCTTAGACCAGTTGCAGAAAAAACGGCCCTTTGCGGCCGTTTTTTTTATCTCTTTTTTAGCTGAACCATGAGTAGTCACGAGGCGCTGGAGCAGAGAAAAAGAGAAAGGAGCAGCCCTGGCAAACGCAGAGGCTGGATAAAGAGGCTGCGCGTTAACCGCGCCAGATTAAATTCGGGCAGTCGCGATCGTTGCGTTTCGTGCCCAGCAGTTTTTCAACCAGCATCAGGCGAAGTGAAAACGGGGAGCGGCTCAGCAGGCAAAGCCATGCCTTCAGCGATGAAGATGAAGTCGGTTGCGCTGTCTGGAAGCATTTGCCGCAGTCAAGGCAGCATTTCATGGTGCTCATATCGACCTCCCAATCAGTAACGTCGTAACAGCAGGCATAGCCCGGCGACAAACAAGAGAAACAGCAGTAATAACAGATAAGGATCCTGCACGATCGTCTCTCCATTGTCAGCGCGTTTGCCTACAATATCGACAAATATAGCACTGGCTATACCCTGTAGCCAATGCTATTTACGAAAAATTTGAGCTTCTTTGTGCCTGGTTTACAATGAGCGCAGCAAATCCGTCTCGCTGCGCGAGCGCGGAGCATAATAAAGAGGAAGCTGAATGAGTCGTCGTGCCAAAACTGGGGTGTCCGCTCCGCAAGGACCCCTGAAAGATATCGAAGAGCATGTCGAAGGATTTCGACAGGTACGCGAAGCCCATCGTCGCGAACTGATCGATGACTACGTTGAGTTGATCTCAGATTTAATTGGTGAATTTGGCGAGGCGCGCCAGGTTGATATGGCAGCGCGACTGGGCGTCTCGCAGCCCACCGTGGCGAAAATGTTAAAACGACTCAGCAGCGCCGGGCTGGTCGAACAGGTTCCCTATCGCGGCGTCTTCCTGACCGGGGAAGGGGTAAAGCTGGCGGCAGAGAGCCGCGCTCGCCATCATATCGTCGAAACCTTCCTGCTCGCGCTGGGCATCAGCCCGGAAACCGCGCGGCGTGACTCAGAAGGCATTGAACATCACGTTAGCGATGAAACGCTGGCCGTCTTCCAGAAATTTTACGAAAGCCGTCACTAATCACCGGGCCCGCTAACATGTTAACCGTGCTGCGCACTTTTTTGCATGATCGTATTCTGCATCTGTTGTTAGCGCTTGGCGCGATACTGATTCTGCTGGCGAATTTCCGCTGGGCGGATCTGCCTGGCGCGGTTGACTGGCATACTATCGTTACGCTGACCGGCCTGCTGCTGTTAACCAAAGGACTGGAAGTCAGCGGCTATTTTGACGTACTGGGCGCGCGGCTGATCGGCCGCTTCCGGCATGAACGCGCGCTGGCGCTGTTTATGATGCTGGCCGCTGCGCTGCTCTCCACCTTCCTGACTAACGATGTGGCGCTGTTTATTCTGGTGCCGCTCACCCTGACGCTGCGCAAATATTCGCATCTGCCTTTGTCCAGGCTGATCATCTTTGAAGCGCTGGCCGTTAATGCAGGCTCGTTGCTGACGCCGGTAGGCAATCCGCAAAATATCCTGTTGTGGAGTCACGGCAAGCTCAGCGTGCTGGGATTTATTGGGCAAATGACGCCGCTGGCGGTCTGGCTGCTGGTAACGCTGCTGGCGCTGACGTGGTTCAGCTTTAAGCCGCGCGCGATTGAGAAGCATGGCAATGACGAGACGCGCGAGTGGCAGAAGCCGCTGTTTGCCGTCAGCGTCCTGCTCTATCTCCTGTTTGTCGCCGCGCTTGAGTGGCAAATGACCGGCTGGGCGCTGCTGCTTATCATCGGCTGCTATCTGCTGATGGCGCGCAGGGTGTTGATGGCCATCGACTGGAGCCTGCTGGCGGTCTTTATCGCGATGTTTATCGACGTCTACCTGCTGACGCATCTGCCGGTTGTGCAGCACCATTTCGATGCTGTGTCACGCTTCAGCGACGGCGCCGTTTATCTGCTGGCCATCGGTCTGTCGCAGATAATCAGCAACGTGCCCGCCACTATTCTGCTGCTGCAAAAAATTCCGCCTTCAGACGTTTTTGCCTGGGCGGTAAATATCGGCGGCTTTGGTTTGCTGCCTGGGTCGCTGGCTAATCTGATTGCGCTGCGCATGGCGAAAGATCGCCGCGTCTGGTGGCAGTTTCATCTCTTCTCTCTGCCGATGCTGGCCTGGTCGATGCTGAGCGGCTGGCTGCTGTTGCGCCTGTTGCATTAACTTTCGCTGCGCTTAAAAAAATGTTGCAGGATGTGCCCCTTTTGTCTGGAAAAGTCAAGAAGCGCTGGAAAATGTCAGTTTACCATCTACTGTTTATCTGACCTTTTATGCCCTGGAATTAGGGCGTTAGCTATGCGGAACTGACTATGAGCAACAATGATAAAGGCGAATCCCATCAGGACGATGTAAAGAAAGAGCAGGATCCTTCCAGCGAACAGTCTGAACAGAATAACGATCAGCCTGAGCGCAAAAGACCCGGCAAAAAACCGCTGATCATCCTCGCTATTGTGGTCGTGATCATGCTGATAGTCGGTTTCTGGTTCTGGTTCACAACGCGTAACGAAGAGAGTACCGACGACGCCTTTACCGAAGGTGACGCGGTCACTATCGCGCCTAAGGCCTCTGGTTACGTGGTGAAGCTGCTGGTCAAAGATAACCAGCGGGTGAAAAAGGGCGATCTGCTGGTTGAGATCGACCCGCGCGATACTCTCGCTCAGCGCGATCAGGCCAAAGCGCAGCTTGGCCTGGCGCAGGCGCAGCTGCATCAGGCGCAGGCGCAGCTGGCACTCTCTAAAGTTCAGTATCCGGCACAGCGCGATCAGGCGCTGGCCGATCAGGCGAAAGCGCAGGCGAACCTGTTAAACGCTGAAGCGGACTATCGCCGTCAGCGCGGCGTCGATCCCCGCGCCACCAGCCAGCGCAATATCGACACCGCTGCCGCGCAATTGCGTTCAGCCCAGGCGCAGCTGCAGAGCGCTAAAGCGCAGGTGGAAGTCGCCTCGCAGGTCGCGCTGCAGATCCGTCAGCAGGAAACCAACGTGGAAGCGCGCCAGCAACAGGTCGCGCAGGCGCAGGCGCAGCTGAATACCGCTGAGCTGAACCTTTCCTATACGCAGGTGCGCGCGCCGTATGACGGCTTCGTCACCAAACGCAACGTGCAGCTCGGCACGCTGGTGCAGGCGGGCAGTTCGCTCTTTTCGCTGGTGTCGCCCGATATCTGGATCACCGCTAACTTTAAAGAGTCGCAGCTGGAGCGGATGAACCCAGGCGACAAAGTGGCGATTAGCATCGATGCCTGGCCCGATATGCAGCTGGAAGGGCACGTTGACAGTATTCAGATGGGCTCCGGTTCGCGCTTCTCTACCTTCCCGGCGGAGAACGCCACCGGCAACTACGTAAAGATCGTGCAGCGCGTACCGGTGAAAATCGTTATCGACAAAGGGCTGGATCCAAACCATCCGCTGCCGCTCGGCCTGTCGGTTGAACCTAAGGTTACCGTGGAATGAGCCAGGCGCAGAGCTGGCAGCCCTCCAGCAATCCGTGGCTGGTGGCGGTGACCGTCACGCTGGCGGTGTTCATGGAGATCCTGGACACCACCATCGTTAACGTGGCGCTGCCCCATATTGCCGGTTCGCTCTCCTCCAGCTACGACGAATCGACCTGGGTGCTGACCTCTTATCTGGTGGCGAACGGCATCGTACTGCCTATCTCCGCTTTTTTCAGTCGGCTCTTTGGCCGCAAGCAGTTCTTCCTGATCTGCATCGTCATGTTCACCATCTGCTCGTTCCTGTGCGGCATCGCCACCGAGCTGTGGCAGATCATCCTGTTCCGCGTGCTGCAGGGCTTCTTCGGCGGCGGTTTGCAGCCGGTGCAGCAGTCGGTGCTGCTTGACTACTTTAAGGCGGAAGATCGCGGCAAGGCGTTCGGTCTCTCCTCGATCGCCATTATCGTCGCGCCCGTTATCGGGCCGACGCTCGGCGGCTGGATCACCGATAACTACAGCTGGCGCTGGGTCTTCTTTATTAACATCCCGGTGGGTATTTTGACGGTGCTGGCGATCTATCAGCTGCTGGAAGATCCGCCGTGGGAGCGCAAGTGGGCGAAAGGGCGGCTGAAGATCGACTATATCGGCATCGGGTTAATTACGCTGGGGCTCGGCTGCCTGCAGGTATTCCTCGATCGCGGCGAAGATGAAGACTGGTTCGCCTCACACTTTATCGTGCTGTTCGCCACGCTGGCGCTGGTCGGCATCGTCGGCGCGGTTTACTGGCTGATGTATGCCCGGAAGCCGGTGGTGGATATTCTGGTGATGAAAGACCGCAACTTCTGGGTGTCAGGACTGCTGATGGCGGGCATGGCGATGATCCTCTACGGCAGCTCGGTGGTTCTGCCGCAGCTGGCGCAGCAGGATCTTGGCTATACCGCTACCTGGTCGGGGCTGGTGCTGTCGCCGGGCGCTATCCTGATTGTGCTGACCATCCCGCTGGTCATAAGCCTGATGCCGCGCGTGCAGACGCGCTATATCATCGCCTTCGGCTTTACCTGCCTGACGCTGGCGTTTTTGTACTCCTCAACCCTGACGCCCGATGTCGATTTTAAAACGCTGGTGCTGATGCGCAGCGCGCAGTCGATTGGGCTGGGTTTTCTGTTCGTGCCGCTGACCACCATCGCCTTTATTACCATTCCGCAGCGGCTCAACGCCGATGCGTCGGCGCTGTTTACCATGTTCCGCAACGTGGCGGGCTCTATCGGTATCTCGCTCTCAACGGCGGCGATCACCGAGCGCGAGCAGGTACGCTCGGCGCATATGGTGCATAACATGACGCCGCTTAACGAGCAGTTCAACATTACCGTACAGCACTGGTCGCAGGCGATCCGCGACTTCACGTCGGCGGCTGGCGATCCCACCACGCTGGCGGCTGGTCAGCTCTATCAGGAGATGGTGGCGCAGTCGCGCATTCTGGCGTACATCGACGTCTTTACGGGCTTAAGCATCATCGCCCTGATCTTGATTCCATTTTGTTGGCTGCTGTCGCCGATTAAGAGCGAAGGCAGTGCAGGAGCACACTGACATGAAGGTTACCTTTACACGCCAGGTGGCGAGACCGCTCAGCCTGCTGACGCTGGCGCTCTGGCTGGCGGGCTGCGCCGTCGGGCCTGACTACGAAGCACCGAAGCCGCAGCTGCCAGGGGGCTATCATCTGCTGGACGCGCAGCAGGCGTCGAAAACCGAGTCCGGCGCCGTCAGCACGCGCTGGTGGCAAACCTTTAACGATCCGCAGCTCAACAGCCTGATCGATCGCGCTATTGAAGGCAACCTGACGCTGCAGCAGGCGGTGCTGCGCATCGCAGGCGCACGTCAGGAGTTGGCGCAGGCGCGCGGCGGTCTCTTTCCCAGCCTGAACGGCAGCGCGAAAGTCACGCGTCAGCAGCTAGGGCTGGAGGGGCTGCTGAAAGCGAACGGCGTCACCGACCAGCTCGACAGCGATACCGCCAGTCAGCTAAGCAGCCTGGAGCAGCCGGTAACGCTTTATCAGGGCAGCTTCGACGCCAGCTGGGAGCTGGATTTGTGGGGCAAAGTCCGTCGCCAGGTCGAACTGGCCGATGCGCAAACCCAGGCGGCAATAGAGCAGCGCAACGACGCGCTGGTCTCGCTGGAGGCTGAGGTGGCGCGCGCCTACCTGCAGCTGCGCGGCGCGCAGGCGACAATCGCCACGCTGGAGCAGCAAATCGCCGTGGCGCAGCAGAGCTGGGAGTTGACGCAGAGCCAGCAGCGCAACGGGCTTGCGCCGCTTACCGATGTGGAAAACGCACGCGCGCAGCTCAGTTCGCTGCAGGCGCAGCTGCCGCAGTATCAGTCGCAGGCGCGCCAGGCGATGAACGGGCTGGCGGTTCTGCTGGGCAAAACGCCAGGGGCGCTGGATAACGAGCTTTTCGCGCCGAAAGCGATGCCCGCGCTGCCGCAAATGGTGCCGGTCGGCATTCCCACCACGCTGGCGCGTCGACGCCCCGATATTCGGCAGGCCGAGGCGACGCTGCATGCGCAGACGGCGAATATCGGCGTGTCGGTGGCGCAGCTTTTCCCCAGCCTGTCGCTCACCGGCCAGCTTGGGGTACGCAACACCGACGCCAGCTACCTCGACAACTGGAGCAGTCACTTCTATTCCGTCGGCCCTTCGCTGTCGATTCCGATTTTCCAGGGCGGCCGTCTGGTTTCCAGCGTCAGGCTGGCGCGTGCGCAACAGGCCAGCGCAGCGCTTGACTACCGACAGACGGTGCTGACCGCATTGCAGGATGTGGAAAACGCGCTGGTGAGCTATCGCGCCGATCAGGCGAGGGTGACGGCGCTGGACGAGACTACAGGTTCGCTGCAGCGCGCCTTCGATCTGGCCAGCGACAGCTACCGGCAGGGCATCTCAACCTTTATCGACGTGCTGGATGCTCAGCGTCAGCTGGCGCAGGCGCAGGAGCAGGCGACCCAGGCGCGCATGCAGAGCGCGCTCGATCTGGTCGCGCTCTATAAAGCGCTGGGCGGCGGCTGGGAGACTTACCAGAACGTCACGCTGCCGCAGTTCGACGTTTTTGGCCCGGCGGCCCGCGCCAGCTAACCTCGCTTTTTTTCGGCTGCGGCGTAGAGCGCAGCCGACTTCCTTAATGCCATACCTGCCTGGTGCTTTGAAATAAAAATTCCTTTTTTACCTGTGTGTGGTTTTTTTACTCAGTACGAAGCGTTGTGACGGGTAAAGCATTACTGCTCATAAGTGTGATCTCTGGTGCAAAAATAAGCGCAGCCTATGACCCAGCGCGCAAAACTAATATTTCATATTTTATCTTTGCGATAAAAACAATCTATTTTCACTGGATACCTGCACAACACCAGGAGATAACATGTCCAGAGAATCTTACCTTACGCTTAATAAAGCCTCAGGGCCGAACAGCAACACCCGTACCGAACCCTTCGTTAAAATTATCGCCGTCGTCGCCACGCTTGGCGGCCTGTTATTTGGTTACGACACCGGCGTGATCTCGGGTGCACTGCTGTTTATGGGCCCACAACTTCAGCTAACGCCCTTTACTACAGGTCTGGTCACCAGCAGCCTGCTGTTCGGCGCCGCCTTTGGCGCGCTTCTGTCAGGCCACTTCGCGGCAGCGGCCGGGCGGAAAAAAATTATCCTCGTTCTGGCCATTATCTTTGCCATCGGTGCGCTTGGTACCTCAATGGCGCCCGATGTGGAATGGATGATTTTCTTCCGTCTGGTGCTGGGCGTCGCGGTCGGCGGCGCAGCAGCCACCGTACCGGTCTACATTGCGGAAATCGCGCCGGCTAACCGACGCGGCCAGCTGGTCACGCTACAGGAGCTGATGATCGTCTCCGGTCAGATGCTCGCCTATATCTCTAACGCGGGGTTTAATGCTGCCTGGGGCGGCGAAACGACCTGGCGCTGGATGCTGGCGGTCGCGACGCTGCCAGCGGTGCTGCTCTTTTTCGGCATGTTATTTATGCCGGACACGCCGCGCTGGTACGCTATGAAAGGACGGCTGGCCGAGGCGCGCAAAGTGCTGGAACGGACCCGCGCGCCCCAGGATGTCGACTGGGAACTGACCGAGATCGAAGAGACCCTGGCAGAAGAGGAGCAGCAGCGCCCGCGCTTGCGCGAACTGCGTAAGCCCTGGCTGTTTAAGCTGTTTCTTATCGGCATGGGGATCGCGGTAATCCAGCAGCTGACCGGCGTAAATACCATTATGTATTACGCACCGACCATGCTGAAGGCGGTCGGTATGGACGACAGCGCGGCGCTAATTGCCACCATCGCCAACGGCGCAATCTCGGTGGTGATGACTTTAGTCGGTATCTGGCTGTTGGGAAAAATGGGGCGCCGTACCCTGACCATGCTTGGCCAGTTCGGCTGCACCGCCTGTCTGGTGTTTATCGGTTCGGTAACATATTTTATGCCTGAAACCGTTAATGGCCAGCCCGATATATGGCGCAGTTATATGGTGCTGCTCGGCATGCTAATGTTTTTGAGCTTTCAGCAGGGCGCATTATCGCCGGTCACCTGGCTGTTGCTGTCAGAAATATTCCCGACGCGCCTGCGCGGTATTTTTATGGGTGGCGCGGTATTCTCTATGTGGATCGCCAATTTCCTTATTTCGCTCATGTTCCCGGTTCTGCTGGCAAGCGTCGGTCTGGCGGGCGCGTTCTTTATCTTTGCGCTGGTCGGCATCGCAGGTGCGATATTTGTCATTAAGTGCGTACCGGAAACACGTAACCGCAGTCTGGAGCAGATCGAGCACTATCTGCATGAAACGCTCTCGAATAACGAAGAGCCTGCTCCTAAGCCATTGGGGCGACCGGTAAATAAAACATCATAATCAAAGGTTATCAATTGTGGTCAGAGCCGGCACTTGCGCCGGCTTTTTTTTATCCATTCGTGCCGACGTTTGCTCTTTTTCTTCCTTTTTTCTGGTTAACCTCAACGCAACAATCGCAGGGCGCAAGGTAAGAGAGTATTCGTAAAATCCGCCTGTAAAGCGCTTTATATCGGCGCTCTGGACTTAGACGATTCGCTATTAAAGCCGTAAACCGGCAATGAAAACGATTTCACTCTTCCGCTTTTATCTGCAAGGACATTGCTAATTCATCGTTAATAACACATTGAGAATACACTTAAGTTTTTGCATGGAAATTTTACGATCTACCTTCGGAATTTTCTGTAGTAGAAAATTAATTTATTTTTTTATTTGAATTGGGTAATCTTGTCGCTACAGTTTTATTAACCCCCTTAGTCAAGGACATTGTAATGAGTGACGCATTTAAAGTTCTGAACAACATTCGCACATTACGTGCACAGGCACGCGAACTGCCATTAAGCGATCTGGAAGAAATTCTGGAGAAATTAACCGTCGTCGTTACCGAACGTCGTGAAGAAGTAGAAGCTGAAGAAGCGCAGAACCGCGAAAAAGAAGAAAAGCTGTCTAAATATCGTGAAATGCTGCTGGCTGATGGTATCGATCCAAATGAATTACTGGGCGCGCTGGAAACCGGTAAAAAACGCGCCAAGCGCGCGCCGCGTCCCGCCAAGTATTCTTATACCGACGAGAACGGCGAAGTAAAATCCTGGACCGGCCAGGGCCGTACCCCAGCGGCAATTAAAAAGGCGCTGGACGCTGGCAAAAGCCTTGACGATTTCCTGATCGGCTAAATTTACCCAATCCTTGCAAGTGGGAGCCGGTGGCTTAAACAGCCATCGGCTTTTTATTTTTCCCCCGCTGCCAGCGGCTTGCCTCAGGCCGCACGCCTGGCGCTGGCATGCGCAAGGCGATGTCTGGCATAATGGCCGCCGTTTTTTCCTTCACTCAGCCATAAAGGTTAATGCCGTGTTAGTAAGCAGCAATATCACCATGCAGTTTGGCAGCAAGCCACTGTTCGAAAATATCTCCGTAAAATTTGGCGGAGGTAATCGTTACGGTTTAATCGGTGCAAACGGCAGCGGTAAATCCACCTTTATGAAAATCCTCGGCGGCGACCTGGCGCCAACCGGCGGTAATGTCTCTTACGATCCCAACGAACGTATCGGCAAGTTAAGGCAGGACCAGTTTGCGTTTGAACAATATAGCGTGCTGGACACCGTCATCATGGGCCACCATGAATTGTGGGAAGTAAAGCAGGAGCGCGACCGCATATATGCTTTGCCGGAAATGAGCGAAGAAGAGGGCTATAAAGTTGCGGACCTCGAAGCGCTTTATGGCGAAATGGATGGCTACAGCGCCGAGTCGCGTGCGGGCGAGTTATTACTCGGCGTCGGTATTCCGGTCGAGCAGCATTATGGCCCGATGAGCGAAATTGCGCCGGGCTGGAAATTACGCGTGCTGCTGGCGCAGGCGTTATTTTCAAATCCTGATATTTTGTTACTGGATGAACCAACCAACAACCTGGATATTGATACTATCCGCTGGCTTGAGCAGGTGCTGAACGAGCGTGAAAGCACCATGATCATCATTTCGCACGACCGTCATTTTTTGAATATGGTCTGTACGCACATGGCGGATCTCGATTACGGCGAATTACGTGTTTATCCAGGTAATTATGACGAGTATATGACAGCGGCCACTCAGTCGCGCGAACGTTTATTAGCGGATAACGCCAAGAAAAAAGCGCAGATCGCCGAGCTGCAATCTTTTGTCAGCCGCTTTAGCGCCAACGCCTCTAAATCGCGTCAGGCGACTTCGCGCGCGAAACAAATTGATAAGATCAAACTGGATGAAGTTAAAGCGTCCAGCCGTCAAAATCCTTTTATTCGTTTTGAACAAGACAAAAAATTGTTCCGTAACGCACTGGAAGTAGAAGCGCTAAGTAAAGGTTTTGATAACGGCCCGCTGTTTAAAAACCTTAACCTGCTGCTTGAGGTCGGAGAAAAACTGGCGGTCATCGGCGCCAACGGTATTGGTAAATCCACCCTGCTGAAAACGCTGGTGGGCGAACTTGAGCCAGACAGCGGCAGCGTTAAATGGTCGGAGAACGCGCGCATTGGTTATTATGCGCAGGATCACGCCGCCGACTTTGCTGACGATCTTAGCGTCTTTGACTGGATGAGCCAGTGGAAGCAGGAGGGCGATGACGAGCAGGCGGTGCGCAGCATTCTTGGCCGTCTGCTATTCAGCCATGACGACATCAAAAAGCCAGCGAAGGTGCTCTCCGGCGGTGAAAAAGGGCGCATGCTGTTCGGCAAGCTGATGATGCAAAAACCCAACATCCTCGTTATGGACGAACCGACAAACCACCTGGATATGGAGTCGATCGAGTCACTGAATATGGCGCTGGAGATGTATGAAGGCACGCTGATTTTCGTTTCGCACGACCGTGAGTTCGTTAGCTCGCTGGCGACGCGCGTGCTGGAGATCAAAGAGGACCGCGTGATCGACTTTACCGGCAACTACGAAGACTATCTGCGCAGCCAGGGTATTTACTAAAAGTCACCCTCTCTTTTGCCAGATAACATTAAGGGGTAGCCTGAGCTACCCCTTTATCATTTATGGCCACACACTTCGCAGTGCGCATCCTGCGCTACCTTCACGCTGCGAAATTCTGCGCTCATCGCGTCATACATCAGCAGCCGCGACGTGGCGGGCGTGCCAAAGGCGGTCAGTACCTTAATCGCCTCCATCGCCTGCATTGCGCCTGTGACGCCAACCAGCGGCGCCATCACTCCCGCCTCGACGCAGCTTAGCGTCTGCTCGCCAAACAGACGGCTGATACAGCGATAGCAGGGCGTACCGGGCTGCCAGTTGAACACGCTTATCTGGCCTTCCATACGAATCGCCGCGCCGGAAACCAGCGGCACGCGCCGCGCCCGGCAGAGCCGATTAAGCTGTTCGCGTATCTGCACGTTGTCGGTGCAGTCGAGCACAACCTGATGTCCGGCAATTAACGTCTCAAGCGCATCCTCTTCCAGCAGGCCGTTAACGGTATCAATATGCACATGCGGATTGATAGCGGCCAGGCTCTCAGCCGCCGAGTCAACCTTGGCGCGGCCGATATCTGCGTCGTGATGCAGGATCTGACGCTGCAGGTTGGACAGCGCAACGGTATCAAAGTCGAGCAGCGTCAGCGCGCCCACGCCCGCCGCAGCCAGGTAGGGCGCAGCCGCGCAGCCGAGGCCGCCGAGACCGACAATCAGCGCGCGGCTCGCCTTGAGTTTTTCCTGGCCGTCGAAGTCGAAGCCGCGCAGCACGATCTGGCGGTTATAGCGCAGCATCTCTTCATCGCTGAGTTCGGGCAACATTACCCCTCCAGCAGCGCGTTAAAGGGCTCAACCTCAACCCATTCGCCCGGCTCCACCGC
This sequence comes from Pantoea sp. UBA5923, assembly GCF_002431095.1. Lineage (NCBI taxonomy): Bacteria > Pseudomonadati > Pseudomonadota > Gammaproteobacteria > Enterobacterales > Erwiniaceae > Pantoea > Pantoea sp. UBA5923. The sequence continues at coordinate 80,906 of NZ_DJDN01000065.1, forward strand.
GCCGCGCTCGCGCTCCAGCACGATAAAGCAGTTGGCGGCGGCGAAAGAGCTAAAGACGTGCGAGCCCTGATGACCGGTGCTGCGCACCTCCAGTTCGCCGTCCGCACCGCGGCTCATGACGCCGCGCTGAAAGTCGAGGCGGCCCGGAGATTTTTTCAGGCGCGAGGCGGCGCGCGCGCGCAGGCGCGGCGGCAGCGGGGACGCGCTCTGGCCGGTCAGGGCGGCAAGCAGCGGCTGTACCAGCTGATAAAAGGTGACGGCGGCCGAGACCGGATTGCCGGGCAGTCCGCAGAACCAGCTGCCGGCGAGGCGGCCAAAAGCAAAAGGTTTGCCTGGCTTGATGGCCAGCTTCCAGAAGGTGATGACGCCCAGCTCGTCGAGCATGGTTTTGGTGAAGTCCGCTTCGCCCACCGAAACGCCACCGGTGCTGATAACCACATCGGCCTGACGATCCGCCTCTTCAAAGGCGCGGCGCAGCGCCTGCGGGTCATCTTTAATAATGCCCATATCGATCACCTCGCAGCCGAGCTTGCGCAGCATCAGCGAGACGGTAAAACGGTTGGTGTCGTAGATCTGGCCCGGCGCCAGCGGCTGGCCCACCGGCTGCAGCTCATCGCCGGTGGAGAAAACCGCGACGCGCAGCTTGCGCAGCACGCTTACCTCAGCGAGGCCGAGCGAGGCGAGCAGCGGTAATTCCGCCGCGCCGAGGCGCACGCCCGCCGCCAGCACCGGCTGATCGCGTCGGATATCTTCGCCTATCAGGCGGATATTTTGCCCGGCCTTTACCGGCGCGTTAATCACAATGCCGCCGTCGACCTCGCGCGTCTCTTCCTGCATCACCACCGCGTCGCAGCCAGATGGCACCGGCGCGCCGGTCATGATGCGCACCACGCTGCCCGCTGGCCAGTCGCCGTTAAAAGGCGCACCGGCAAAGGCTTTGCCCGCCACCTGAAGCGGCCGATCGGCCTGAATATCGGCCAGCCGCACAGCGTAACCATCCATCGCCGAGTTATCAAAGGGCGGCACATCGATGGGTGAGGTAACCGGCAATGCGGTAATGCGGCCAACTGCATCGGCCAGCGGCACGCTGACGCGATCGCGGAGAGGCTGAAGCTGCGCCAGCATTTTCGCCTGCGCCTCTTCAAGAGAAATTAACCCTGCGGTAAAGCTTTCCATTGTGTTTGCAACCTGTGTTAAGACAGTTGCTGCCTATTATGGTGCTAATTGTCAGCAGAGTCACATTTCCGCTGCGGCATAAGCCACAACAAAAGGTTATGGCTGCCGCGCCAGTTTCCTCTTTACAAGTTTTGACAGGCTTTCTATAGTCAAAAATCATTTAATTTGGCTGAAAACCATTTTAAATCAGTGTTTTCACTCCGGTAAAAGGACAGGGCAAGCGTTATGGTCAAAGCAGTCATCGCCATTCACGGTGGGGCAGGCGCCATTACGCGCTCGGCAATGAGCGCAGAGAAAGAGCAGGCGTATCGTCAGGCGCTTACCGATATCGTCACTGCGGGACAACGCATGCTGGCACAGGGCGCCAGCGCGCTGGATGCCGTGACCGAGGCGGTACGGCTGCTGGAAGAGTGCCCGCTGTTCAACGCCGGCAAGGGCGCGGTCTTTACCCATCAGGGCACCCACGAGCTGGATGCCTGCGTCATGGATGGCCGCACGCTGGAAGTCGGGGCGGTGGCGGGCGTGTCGCGCCTGCGCAATCCGGTGCTGGCGGCGCGCAAGGTGCTGGAGGTCAGCCCACACGTGCTTTTTATCGGCGCGGGCGCAGAGCAGTTCGCGCGGGATAACGGCCTGGAACAGGTCGAGCCCGATTATTTTTCGACGCCGGAACGCTGGGAGCAGCTGCAGCGCGCGCTGGCCAGCGACGAAATGGTACTGGATCACGACGGCGCGGCGAAAGCGGGCGACCCGCTGGATCCCGACCGTAAATTCGGCACCGTCGGCGCGGTGGCGATCGATGCGGAAGGCAACCTGGCCGCTGCGACCTCGACCGGCGGCATGACCAATAAACAGGCGGGCCGCGTTGGCGACTCGCCGCTGCCGGGCGCGGGTTGCTACGCCAGCAACGACACGGTGGCGGTCTCCTGTACCGGCACTGGCGAAGTCTTTATCCGCACGCTGGCGGCCTATGATATCGCCGCGCAGATGCGCTACGGCGGCCACTCATTGCAGCAGGCCTGCGTAAACGTTATCCACGACGCCATCCCTGAACTGGGCGGCAGCGGCGGCCTGATCGCCGTCGACCGCTTCGGCAACGTAGCGCTGCCGTTTAACAGCGAAGGCATGTATCGCGCTTTTGCGCGCGTGGGCGAAGAGGCTGAGGTCGGCATCTACCGCGAAGGCTAAGGAGCAGGCATGACGCAGCAAATGGCGCCGGAGCAGGTTCTGGCGGTACGCAATCTTAACGTGCGCTTCAGCCATGAAGGGCGCGTGACGCAGGCGGTGCGCGACCTCTCGCTGGAGGTGCAGCGCGGCGAGACCCTGGCGATCGTCGGCGAGTCCGGCTCCGGCAAATCCGTCACTTCGCTGGCGCTGATGCGGCTGATCGAACAGGCGGGCGGCGAAGTCAGCGGCGATATTCTGCTGCGCCGACGCAATGGCGATCTGCTGGACGTGGCGCGCGCCACCCCAGGCGTGATGCGACGCGTGCGCGGCGCCGACATGGCGATGATCTTTCAGGAGCCGATGACCTCGCTCAATCCGGTATTCACCGTCGGCGAGCAGATCGCAGAATCTATCCGTTTGCATCAGGGGAAAAGCCATCAGCAGGCGCTGGCGGAAGCGCGCCGTATGCTCGATCTGGTGCGCATTCCCGAAGCGCAGGGCGTGCTGTCGCGTTATCCGCATCAGCTCTCCGGCGGCATGCGTCAGCGCGTTATGATTGCGATGGCGCTGTCGTGCCGTCCTGCGCTGCTGATTGCCGATGAGCCGACAACGGCGCTCGACGTAACGATTCAGGCGCAAATCCTGCAGCTGATCCGCGTGCTGCAAAAAGAGATGCACATGGGCGTGATTTTTATCACGCACGATATGGGCGTAGTGGCCGAAATGGCGGACCGCGTACAGGTGATGTACCGCGGCGACGTGGTGGAGAGCGCGCCGGTGCAGCAGCTGTTCGACGCGCCGCAGCAGCCTTATACCCAGGCGCTGCTGGCCGCGGTGCCTAAACTCGGCGCGATGAGCGGCCAGCCGTTGCCTGCCCGTTTTCCGCTGCTGCACGCCGGAGCGGAGAGCGAGCCGGAAACGCCGCAGGACACGGCGCGCCGCGATATTCCCCCCATTTTGCAGGTGCGCGATCTGGTGACGCGCTTTGATATTCGCGGCGGACTGCTTAACCGCGTCAAACGTCGCGTGCACGCGGTAGAGAAGGTGAGCTTCGATCTCTACGCCGGTGAGACGCTGGCGCTGGTCGGCGAATCAGGCTGCGGCAAATCCACTACCGGACGATCGCTGCTGCGGCTGGTGGCGAGCCAGGGCGGCACTATCACCTTTAACGGTCAGCGTATCGACACGCTCTCCGGTTCGGCGCTGGCGCATCTGCGCCGCGATATCCAGTTTATTTTTCAGGACCCTTACGCCTCGCTCGATCCGCGGCTGACGGTGGGCTTCTCCATTATGGAGCCGCTGCTGGTGCATAAGGTTATGCCGCGCCGCGAGGCGGAACAGCGCGTTGCCTGGCTGCTGGAAAAGGTCGGGCTGCTGCCGGAGCATGCACAGCGTTATCCCCATGAGTTCTCTGGCGGCCAGCGCCAGCGTATCTGTATTGCGCGCGCGCTGGCGCTCAATCCAAAAGTGGTGATCGCCGATGAGTCGGTGTCGGCGCTCGACGTGTCGATACAGGCGCAGATCGTCAACCTGATGCTCGATCTACAGCGTGAATTCGGCATCGCTTTCTTGTTTATTTCCCACGATATGGCGGTTGTGGAACGCATTAGCCATCGCGTGGCGGTTATGTATCTGGGACAGATCGTTGAAATGGGGCCGCGGCAGGCGGTATTTGAGGAGCCGCGTCACCCCTACACCCGCAAGCTGATGGCCGCCGTCCCGGTGGCGGATCCGGCGCATCGTCGGCGCGAGCGCGCACTGATGGTCGACGAGATCCCCAGCGCCGTTCGCGCGCTGGGCGACGAGCCTGAGGTCGCGCCGCTGATTGAGGTTGCGCCAGGCCACTTCGTTGCGCGCCATGCTATCAGCAGCACCTGACATCACAATCACACTAAGCAGGGATTACAGGAGAACACGATGCACAACACAATGCGTAAAGGGTTACTGGCTGCGGGCGTGATCGGCGCCATGGCGGCGCTACCCGCCTGGGCGGCAAAAGACGCGGTTATCGCTGTCGGCTCGAACTTCACCACGCTCGATCCCTATGACGCCAACGATACGCTGTCGCAGGCGGTGGCGAAATCATTCTACCAGGGGCTGTTTGGCTTCGACAAAGATATGAAGCTGACCAACGTGCTGGCAGAAAGCTATCAGGCAAGCCCGGACGGCCTGACCTATACCATCAAGCTGCGTCCGGGAATTAAGTTCCAGGACGGCAGCGATTTCAATGCTGAAGCGGTCAAGGTCAACCTTGAGCGCGCCAGCAACCCCGATAACCATCTCAAGCGCTACAACCTGTTTAAATATATCGCCACTACCGAGGCGGTAGATCCCACCACGGTAAAAATTACCCTGAAGCAGCCTTTTTCTGCCTTTATCAATAACCTGGCGCACCCTGCCGCCGCGATGATTTCGCCGACCGCGCTGAAAAAATATGGCAAAGAGATCGGCTTTCACCCGGTTGGTACCGGCCCCTATGAGTTTGTGACCTGGAACCAGACCGACTATGTGAAGGTGAAAAAGTGGGACGGCTACTGGAAAAAAGGCTATCCGAAACTCGACAGCATCACCTGGCGTCCGGTGGTGGACAACAACACCCGCGCGGCGATGCTGCAGACCGGCGAAGCGAACTTCTCTTTCCCGATCCCGTTCGAGCAGGCCAAACTGCTGGAGAAGAATCCGAAGCTGAAGGTAGTGACGTCGCCATCGATTATGCAGCGCTATATCAGCCTGAACGTCACTCAGAAGCCGTTCGACAACCCGAAAGTGCGCGAGGCGCTGGAGTATGCAATCAATCGCGAAGCGCTGACCAAAGTCGCTTTTGCCGGTTATGCGACGCCTGCGACCGGCATCGTGCCGCCGACTATCGACTTTGCGCAAAAATACCCGGCGATTCAGTACAACCCGGCCAAAGCGCGCGAGCTGCTGAAGGAAGCGGGCTACCCCAACGGCTTTGAAACCACGCTCTGGTCGTCGCATAACCACAGCACCGCGCAGAAAGTGCTGCAGTTTACCCAGCAGCAGCTGGCGCAGGTGGGCGTGAAGGTAAAAGTCACGGCGATGGACGCCGGTCAGCGCGCCGCCGAGGTTGAGAGCAAAGGACAGAAAGAGAGCGGCGTACGCATGTTCTATACCGGCTGGTCCGCCTCTACTGGCGAAGCTGACTGGGCGCTGACGCCGCTGTTCGCCACCACGTCCTGGCCGCCAGCCATCTTTAACACCGCGTTTTACAGCAATCCGCAGGTGGATAAAGATCTGGCCGATGCGCTGAAAACCACGGACCGCGAGCGCAAAGCCAGCCTCTATAAAGACGCACAGGATAAGATCTGGAACGACCATCCGTGGATCCCGCTGGTGGTGGAGCAGCTGGTTTCCGCCAACAGCGCGTCGCTGACCGGGTTCTATGTGATGCCCGACACCTCATTCAGCTTTGACGAGGCCGATCTGAAGTAATCCGACCGGCCAGCCCGCATAGGCTGGCCGCCGCTGCTCAGGATTTCGCATGCTTAACTATTTTATTAAACGTCTGTTCGGGCTCATCCCGACGCTGCTGATTGTGGCGGTGCTGGTGTTCCTGTTCGTTCACCTGCTGCCGGGCGATCCGGCGCGTCTGATCGCCGGTCAGGACGCCGACGCCACGGTGGTGGCGCTGGTGCGCCAGGAGCTGGGGCTGGATCAGCCGCTGCCGCAGCAGTTCTGGCACTTTATCCTGAATGCGCTGCAGGGCGACTTCGGCCAGTCGCTGGTGTCGAAGCGCCCGGTGTCCGAAGAGATCGCTACGCGCTTTATGCCCACGCTGTGGCTGACGCTGGCCAGTATGGTCTGGGCGGTAATATTCGGCATGGCGATCGGCATCGTCTCCGCCGTATGGCGTAACCGCTGGCCGGATCGCCTGGGCATGACGCTGGCGGTATCGGGCATCTCCTTTCCCGCCTTTGCCCTCGGTATGCTGCTGATGCAGATTTTCTCGGTCGAGCTAGGCTGGCTGCCGACCGTCGGCGCGGGCAGCTGGAAACATTACATTCTGCCTTCGGTGACGCTGGGTGCCGCCGTGGCGGCGGTAATGGCGCGCTTTACCCGCGCCTCGTTCGTCGAGGTGATGCAGGAAGATTATATGCGCACCGCGCGTGCCAAAGGCGTGCGCGAATCGCTGGTGGTGGTAAAACACGGCCTGCGCAACGCCATGATCCCGGTCGTGACCATGATGGGACTGCAGTTCGGCTTTCTGCTCGGCGGCTCTATTGTGGTGGAAGTGGTCTTTAACTGGCCCGGTCTGGGCCGTCTGCTGGTTGATTCGGTGGAGATGCGCGATTACCCGGTGATTCAGGCCGAAGTGCTGCTCTTTTCGCTGGAGTTCATCCTGATTAACCTGATTGTCGATCTGCTCTATGCGGCAATCAATCCCGCCATTCGCTACAGGTAAGGAGTCGCAATGAAAAACTGGCGACGCGAAGCGGTGCTGAAAAGCCTGCCGCTGACGACGGAAAATCGGGTTCGTACACCCTGGAGCGAGTTCTGGCGACGCTTTCGCCGTCAGCCGGTGGCGATGGCGTCAGGGCTGTTTGTGCTGCTGCTGATCGTGCTGGCGTTTATCGCGCCGCTTATCGCCCCGTTCGACGCAGAGAACTATTTTGACTATGACCGGCTCAATCAGGGGCCGTCGCTGATGCACTGGTTTGGGGTTGACTCGCTGGGACGCGACATCTTCAGCCGCGTGCTGGTCGGCACCCGCATCTCGCTTATTGCCGGCTTCTTTTCGGTGGCGATTGGCGCGGCGATCGGCACGTTCTTCGGCCTGCTGGCGGGCTACTACGAAGGGGCCTGGGATCGCATTACCATGCGTATCTGCGATGTGCTGTTCGCTTTCCCCGGCATTCTGCTGGCGATTGCGGTGGTGGCGATTATGGGCAGCGGCATGAGCAACGTGATTATTGCGGTGGCGATTTTCAGCATTCCGGCGTTTGCCCGTCTGGTGCGCGGCAATACGCTGGTGCTGAAACATCAGACCTATATCGAGTCGGCGCGCAGCATCGGCGCCTCTGACACCACCATCCTGCTGCGTCATATTCTGCCCGGTACGGTGTCGTCGATTGTGGTCTATTTCACCATGCGTATCGGCACCTCGATTATAACCGCCGCCAGCCTGTCGTTCCTTGGACTGGGCGCGCAGCCGCCGACGCCGGAGTGGGGCGCGATGCTTAACGAGGCGCGCGCCGATATGGTGCTGGCGCCCCACGTGGCGATTTTCCCCAGCCTCGCGATTTTTCTCACGGTTTTAGCATTTAATTTGCTTGGCGACGGGCTACGCGACGCGCTCGATCCTAAACTCAAGACATGAAAAAATTCGATTACGAGCAGGACTTTAAAACCATCGACTTCCGCAAGAACCCGGAACGTTATCAGGTCGGGCGCGGCGAGCAGGGCGTGCTGATGGTGGAACCCTATAAAAGCGAAATATTGCCGCACTGGCGTTTTCGCACTGTGCCGATCGCTAAAGCCTCCGCGGCGAAGATCATGGAGATGTTTGAAGCCTACCGCGCGCAGGATGATTTCGTCGGTATGGATATGGCGCGCAAGTTTATTCAGATGGGGTATACGCGCGCGCGCCGCTACAGCAACCACAAGGGCGGGCGCAAATACGACGCCGACGGCAATGAGCTACCGCGCGGCGTTGACGAAGAAAAGGCCGCTGCGGCGGCCGTTTTCAAAGCGTACTGGGATCGACTGCGTGAAGATCAGGACTATCTGACGCGCAAGCAGGCGCATCAGAAGCTATACGGTTAAACGCGCGTTCCCCAGAGGTCGTACTCGTCTGCGTTCTCGACTTTTACGCGGATAACGTCGCCCGGTTTTACGCCGCGCTCGCCGTTAAGGTAGACCGCACCGTCGATTTCCGGCGCGTCCGCCATGCTGCGGCCGATAGCGCCTTCTTCATCCACTTCGTCGATAATCACCAGGATTTCACGGCCGACTTTTTCCTGCAGGCGCTCGGCGGAAATCTGCTGCTGCAGCTGCATAAAGCGGTCGAAGCGATCCTGTTTCACCGCGTCGTCAACCTGATCCGGCAGCTGGTTGGCGGTTGCGCCTTCCACCGGGCTGTACTGGAAGCAGCCCACGCGATCCAGACGCGCCTCACGGATAAAGTCGAGCAGCAGCTGGAAATCCTCTTCGGTTTCGCCGGGGAAGCCGACGATAAAGGTCGAGCGCAGCGTCAGCTCCGGGCAGATTTCGCGCCAGCGCTTGATGCGCTCCAGCGTACGCTCTACCGCGCCTGGACGCTTCATCAGCTTCAGGATGCGCGGGCTGGCGTGCTGCAGCGGAATGTCCAGATAGGGCAGGATTTTGCCTTCCGCCATCAGCGGGATAACGTCATCGACGTGCGGGTAGGGGTAGACGTAGTGCAGACGCACCCAGACGCCGAGCTTCGCCAGCTGTTCGCACAGACCCACCATGCTGGTTTTCACCGGCTGGCCGTTCCAGAAACCGGTGCGGTGTTTGACGTCGACGCCGTAGGCGGAGGTGTCCTGCGAGATCACCAGCAGCTCTTTTACGCCCGCTTCCACCAGACGCTTAGCCTCATCCAGCACCTCGCCGATGGCGCGGCTGTCGAGATCGCCGCGCATCGACGGGATAATGCAGAAGGTGCAGCGATGGTTGCAGCCTTCGGAAATCTTCAGGTAGGCATAGTGACGCGGCGTCAGCTTAACGCCCTGCTGCGGCACCAGGCTTAAAAACGGATTATGCTGCGGTTTCGGCACATAGGTGTGAACATGGGACAATACCTGTTCATAGCTGTGCGGGCCGGTGATCTCCAGCACTTTGGGATGAACCTCGCGGATCTGATCCACTTTCGCGCCGAGACAGCCGGTGACGATCACCTTGCCGTTCTCATTGAGCGCTTCGCCAATCGCCTCCAGCGACTCCTGCACCGCGCTGTCGATAAAACCGCAGGTGTTTACAATGACGATTTCAGCGTCGTCATAACGCGGCACAACGTCGTAGCCTTCAGTACGCAGCTCCGTCAGGATACGTTCTGAATCCACAAGGTTTTTAGGACAGCCGAGCGAGACGAAGCCCACGCGCGGCGGCAGTGTAGTATTGGTATTGGACATGGCTCTGTTTCCGGGTTCTGCACAGCGATGGCGCGCGATTTTACCTGCGTCTCGCTGAAAATTGTAGCGTTATTTATGGGGGAATTCGTGGGGCATTTCAGACAGATAAGCGGCGCTTGCGTCTGCCAGGAAAGCGAGACTTTGCGCGCCCGTTACGTAAATAAGTGAAAACGTCGCGGCCAGCCATTTACGGGCTAACTTCTGGTAATTTCGACAAAAAATCAACGCTGCCAGACAGGCAAAAATTGTCAATACTCATAACAGGGTTGAGTTTAATGCGGCCTGGTGCTTAAATCCGGAATTCAAATTTACTGTGAATTCAATAATAAGCCGATAATAGGGCAGCTGCGGACGCCTGTCGCCGCAGTCGACTAAGTGGATAATGTGAGAGCGCAATGATGAAAGAGATCGTTAACGGATTTCTGAGTTTTCAACAGAATGTGTTTCCTGAAAGGAAGGATCTTTTCAAAAGCCTGGCGTCGAACCAAAATCCTAAAGCGCTGTTTATCTCCTGTTCTGACAGCCGTTTAGTACCGGAACTGGTTACCCAGCAGGAGCCGGGTCAGCTGTTTGTGATCCGCAACGCGGGCAATATCGTACCGCCGTTCGGTCCGGAGCCAGGCGGCGTGTCAGCCACTATCGAATATGCGCTGATGGTGCTGGGCGTGAGTGAAATCATCATCTGTGGCCACTCCAACTGCGGCGCGATGAACGCTATCGCTTCCTGCCAGTGCATGGACACCATGCCCGCAGTCGAACACTGGCTGCGCTACGCCGATGCGGCGAAAACCGTGGTGGAAGAACGCGAATACGAGACGGCGGAAGCCAGACTGAACGAGATGGTAAAAGAGAACGTCATCGCTCAGCTGAACAATATCAAGACTCACCCGTCCGTGGCGCTGGCGCTGCGTAAAGGCAAAGTGCGCCTGCACGGCTGGGTATATGATATCGAGTCAGGCAAAATTATCGCCCTGACCCCGGGCGGCAAGAGCTTTATCTCTCTCTCCGATAACCCGGAAACCTGCTTCGAGTAAGCCTCTCGCCCGCTGCGCATGCAGCGGGCGTTTTCTTTTTGCTTCCCCATGCCTTCCCTTTAGCGTATCCCTGCTTCCCTTCCAGATGGGATGGCAGACTTTAATCTTTTGTAAAGCCTGAACATTATTTAGTCGCGCTGGCTACCCTTACACTTATTCCCTGGTGACTGGAGCATATTATGGCCCGACTGACTGCCGCGCTGTTACTCGGCGGCGCGCTGTTTACTCTTCCCGTTCTGGCAGAGGAGGTGCAGGTTCAGGTTCTGCAGGAGAAACTTAATCATCCCTGGTCGGCTGCCTTTTTGCCGGACAATCAGACGCTGCTGATTACTGAACGGAGCGGACAGCTGCGCA